>NZ_BAXD01000009.1:0-84316 GCF_001310395.1 Halolactibacillus sp. JCM 19043 | reverse complement strand
GTTTGTGTCAACAACTTTTTTAAAAAGTTTTGTTTTACATTCGCTTTATTTGATGAGCGCAACTTTTATAATATAACACAGTATTTTTCATCGTGTCAATTATTTTTTCTTGTTGCCGAAGCAACGTTTATAACTATAGCACGGCTTACTCATTACCGTCAAGGATAATTTGTATTTTTTTAAAACGAATGAGAAGACAAGCGCATCACTTGTCTCTCACCTGCTCGTTCACACGGTAATATCGGTGCTTAACATGAGGATTTTTTGATTGTACTTCTTCGACTTTAATCATTTTCTTCTCTATTAAGTACGCCATTAATATGGCAAGATCAAGATGATAATCAAAATCTCTTACCGTTTCTTTTAAGTCATCTACTTTCCAAGCATCGTCACCCATGATACTTATCAAATGCTCGGAGGCCTCTGTTACTTTATTGGATAATGTAAAATCGATCGCTAATAACATTAATTCCACTCGTTGTTTTATCGGCTCATGACTTAATACAAGCTCTTCATATAATTTATACGTACCTGAGTCCAGTCGCTTAATTTGTTGCCAACCCGTTAGCTCTGGATAAAAACCTTCTTTAACAACACTTAACCTACCAATACTATGTAATGTTCTTAGCACCTTATTAAAGCAATCGAGTTCTTCATCGGTATCATACAACTGAACCGCTTCTTTAAACATCCGAATGGCTTTCGCATATTCTTGCGTCAGTTTCACCGATCGTAACTCTTCAGGAAAACGATCCAATTCTTGTTTCAGTTCATTTAAAAATTCATTTCGATCAAATAACACCTTCCCCTTGCTAATCCACTGAATCATTCGTCTATAAGTTGAAAACTTAATCCATTCTTCTAAACGTTTACTTGACACAAGGTGAAGTGCAACCGTTGCATCCTCTATTTGATAATGTTTCACTGACCAGATTTTTTCGTCCGCTTCCTTTACAACTAATAAAATCGTATCAAAGCCATCCGTATTAGGACTTTGACGTGATGTTTTATCGACTTGAATCACACCTACTGTATCATCGTCTCCTGTATAAGCCTGATATAACTACGCAATTCTCCAAACATAAACTTATCCCCTCTCAGACATTCCGCTTCTTAAAACATCATTCGACATAACTTCAGTTAATTCCTTCATATTTTTCTCTATCTTTTTAAAAATAAGAAAAGTCTCCCACAGAATCGCAAGAGACTTTATTGTATCATTATTTAATACTTTCATTCCTAGCTTCTTAATGTTTTTCCTTACAATCCGGACATGTGCCGTAAATCTCCATGCGGTGATGACTCACTTCAAAGCCAGTCACTGTTTCAGCCAAAGCTTCCACCTCATCTAGGCTTGGGTAATGAAAGTCAACAATCTTCCCACATGATTCACAAATAACATGATAGTGTTTGGTTGTATTGTAATCAAATCGGCTTGACGCATCACCGTATGTTAATTCTTTTACCAAACCAATATCTTTAAACACTCGCAAATTATTATAGACCGTTGCCACACTCATATTAGGAAATTTTCCTTCAAGTGCTTTATAAATATCATCTGCTGTCGGATGAATTTCAGCTTCAATTAAATATTCAAGTACCGCATGTCGTTGAGGCGTGATCCGAACGCCTGACGATTTTAAATGTTCTACCGCTTCTTTTATTTCATCATGTGTATGGTCGTGTTCGTGATCATGATGTTCATGCATATGACATCCACCTCTCCTTCTTTTATTCCAACACTAATGTCACTAACTGAGAATAAGTTACAGATAATCTTAGTTATTGGTTGACTACAATTATTACATTGTAATCTTTATAATTAGTTTACTAAGAAACTAGCCACCTTGTCAAATAAAAATAGCTGGGCGCGCCAGCTATTTCATAAAGAAAATGTATGTTATTCTTCCGCTTCATTATCATCCGTTATATATTGGAACGTTTTTTCATCATATGCACTAAACGTATTGACAAATCTTGCCGCCACAAACAATAAATCGCTTAAGCGATTCAAATATACAAGAACCAACGGATTGACTTCTTCCTTTAGCCCTACAGTTAGACGTTCCGCACGTCTAACAATGGTACGAGCATGGTGAAAGGCGGCGGCTGTTGGATGACCCGATGGTAAGATAAATTGCTTTAAGGGTGGCACTTCTCTATCTAATCGATCAATAATCTTTTCTAACCGATCAACCGCTTGTTGAGTAACCGGCCATGGGACCGTTTTACCTGTTGGAGTCGATAACTCAGACCCAACGTGAAACAACATTGTTTGAACATCGTCCATACTAGTTAAAAGTACCTTCCGGTCAGATAACGACCATGTCAAACCTTGATCGACGGTTGAAACAGCGTAACCAATCACCGCATTGGCTTCATCTACCGTTCCATAAGCCTCGACTCGTAAATGATTTTTCTGCACACGTTCACCTGACACGAGTGACGTTTCGCCTGAGTCTCCTGAGCGTGTATAAATACGCATATTAATACCCCCTCTTTAAATCAATATGATTAATAGTCAGTGTTCCGTCAACAAGATACTGCGATAAGTTCTCTTGAAAAATGGCAATCGCTCTCGGCAAGTATTGTGATGACTTACCAGAAATATGCGGCGTGAGCGTTATTTTTTCATGATCCCAAAATGGATGCCCTTCTGGTAACGGCTCAAGTGGTGCCACATCTAAAATGGCATGACTGATATCACCTTCATCAAGTGCCTTTATTAATACATCTGCCTCTACGACATCACCACGACCCATGTTTAAGAAGACTGCTGATGATTTCATACACGTGAAGTGATGTGGTAGATAAAACGGACGCGTTTCTTGTGTGCTTGGCAGAATAGACACGACAAAATCACTATCCTCTAACACGTCATCAATTTGATTTAACGTCACACTGTGATTAAAGTTATTGCGCTTACCGCCAGACTTTGTCACAGCCGTCGTTTCAATATCAAACGCTTGGGCTAAGCGTGCTAGTTCTTCACCAATCGCACCCGCCCCTACAATGGTCATTTTGCGATTATTTATTTCTTTCGTTTTTACTCTTTGATTCCACTTATGTTGTTTTTGTTGCTCATAAAAAGTAAACATCTCTCGGTAATGCCCAAGCAACATCGCCATTGCATATTCACTCATCGGATGTTTATGTATCCCTCGCGCATTCGTTACACGAATGTTTTGTTCATCAATCCATGCTAACGGCATCTCATCTAACCCAGCAGAAATGACCATAATCCATTTTAGTGCTGTAGCTTGTTCTAATATCGCTTCTGTTACATCATCACCATAGGTAATCAATACCTCTGCTTCACTTACATTCGTGACCTTTTCAATCGATGAAAAGAAGCGAAAAGTAACATTTGGATAATCATGCACCAGTTTTTGTTCTAAGTTTTCAGTTAACCGCGTTGTTGAAATCACCTGCATCGTTCTCACCCTTACTTTTTATTCTATCATTTTATTATTTTACATTTTTCTAACTCACATGATACCTTACCCTATTTCTCATTCGTTAGAACAGCATCCGCCGATCAATGATCGCTCTTTACAATTATAACGTTCACGCCTGATTAAGGAAAGGATAGATCACAACGATTGGCGTCACATCAAAAGTATACCGCTAGCATAATAACTAGCGGTAAAGGTGTTACATTCCTTTAATTTCTTCTAAAATTTCCGCCGCATGACCTGGTACTGTTACCCCGCGGAATTCTTTTCTAATAATACCATCTTCATCAATAATAAACGTTGACCGTTCATTTCCATGATAGGTTTTATCTTCTTTCTCTTTTAATACCCATACACCAAATTCATCAGCTAAATGATGTTTTTCATCTACAATTAAGGTAAACGCAAGTTCATGGTTTTTCTTAAACTTTTCATGGCTTTCTTTCGAATCTGGACTTACTCCGATAACTTCCGTTCCAAGTTTCTCAAATTCATCATGTAAATCACGAAACTCACAAGCCTCTCTCGTACAACCCGGCGTTTCATCTTTAGGATAGAAATATACTACCAATTTCTTTCCTTTAAAATCATTTAACGATATTTCTTCACCTTCACTTGTGATGATTGGTAATTTAGGTACTTCACTGCCAATAGTTACGGCCATTTAAAACATCTCCTTCTATATAGTATTATAAATAACTGAAATTAACGTATTTCAACTAATCATCTACTGATAACGATTGATACAAGTCATTTCTTTCCCGATGCGTCATATTGCTTTATCCATTCTTCCACCGAAACTTTACTCACAAGCTCAGCGATTAATTCAAACGGAATGGTGTGTGGATTAGTAAATCGAATACAACTCTTTCCCATATTGAGTTTCGTTTTCATATGCAATGGATACGTTTCTTCAAACCACTTAAGTAAAGCGTCATTAGTATATATCCCCATGTGGTAAATAGCGATATGATGTTTTTGAATGGCTAAACTTATAAACGGTAAAGGCGTTTTCGCATCATGCAAATAACCCGCAGGATATTGCTCTAACGAAACGATAAATGATGGCATACCATTCTGCATGGATTCTCTAAACCCCTCTGGTATATGTCTCTTAATCGTTTCATATAAAGTCAAAAAAGCCGTTTGCCACTTTTCATCATGTGATTGAACATACTGATTGATCCTCTCTTCTGTCATATCCCACCACCTCATTCTTTATTACATGATTTTGATCCATTAATAATTACAATACCCGTTGGTATAAAAACTAAACATTTAATATGGATAAAGAAATTATTGACTCACACGTCTCTAAGGTCTGGCTTTTCATGTATAATAGAACACGAGATTTAAAACTTGGAGGTTTTTAAATGAAACACACACAATCGGAAATTTTACACGAAGAAGCTCAAAAACATATCGTGGGCGGGGTAAATTCACCCTCTCGCGCTTATAAAGGCGTCGGAGGTGGAACGCCGGTCTACATGAAGTATGGCTCTGGTCCGTACTTTTATGATGTTGATGATAATGTATATATTGATTATCTAGCTGCTTATGGACCTATCGTGACTGGCCATGCCCACCCACATATCACCGAAGCGATTCAAGACCAAGCGGCTAAAGGAGTGCTTTATGGTACACCTACAGAATTAGAAAATACCTTTGCGAAAATGCTGAAAGACGCCATTCCTTCTTTAGAAAAAGTTCGCTTTGTTAATTCTGGAACAGAAGCCGTCATGACAACGATTCGCGTTGCTCGCGCCTATACTCAGCGCGAAAAAGTGATTAAGTTCGCCGGTTGTTACCACGGTCACAGTGATATCGTCCTTGTACAAGCAGGGTCTGGACCGTCTACATTAGGTAACCCTGATTCTGCTGGTGTGACAAAAGGTACGGCTAGCGAAGTCATTACCGTACCATTTAATGATATTGAAGCTTACAAACAAGCGCTTAACGTTTGGGGCAATGAGATTGCCTGCGTGCTCGTCGAACCGATTGTCGGGAACTTCGGCATTGTTGAGCCTGATCCTGGATTTTTAGAGGAGGTTAATCAATTAACACACGCCAATGGTTCACTCGTCATTTACGATGAGGTTATTACTGCTTTTCGCTTTACGTACGGAAGTGCCCAACAACTGTATAAGATTGAGCCTGATTTAACTGCACTTGGGAAAGTTATCGGTGGTGGTTTACCAATCGGCGCTTACGGAGGACGTGTAGATATTATGGAACAAGTCGCACCACTTGGACCCGCTTATCAAGCAGGAACAATGGCAGGTAACCCTCTATCCATGCGGGCGGGTATCGCTTGTTTAGAAGTTCTTAAAGAAGACGGGATTTATGAGGAGATGGATCGGTTAGGCCGACGCTTAGAAGAAGGCATTTTAGCACACGCCAAGAAACATCATGTCGATGTGACCGTCAATCGCTTAAAAGGTGCTTTAACTGTATATTTTACGAATAATATTGTCAGAAATTATGCAGATGCGGAAGCAACTGATACCAAAAAATTCGGTGAATTCTTCCACCTCATGTTAGCACAAGGTATTAATTTAGCGCCATCAAAATACGAAGCTTGGTTCTTAACAATCACCCATACCGATAAAGAAATCGATCAAACATTGAAAGCGGTTGATTACGCTTTCAGTCAAATGAAATAAAATTAAGACCAACTACTATTTCTATTTATTATACAATATTATGAATATTTATTAATTTTTGAATTGATTATTTATTCTGAATATGCTATAGTTACTATGAAATTTCATATTTCAACTCATGCTTTATTTTTGTCAATTTTGTATGACTTCCCTTCAAAGCATGAAAGTTCTTGGCCTTTTCAGAGGAGAAACCTAGTTTCTCTATAGAAAGGGTCCTTTTTTGTTTATACCACGTTAATACCGGCAATATACTACTAACAACGTTTCTTTAGAAGGGAGCAACACATCACATGCGTTTAGGAGCACGTATGTTTAAAACCGGACTTGCTGTCGCAATCGCTCTATACGCGGCTGCGCTTATCGGATTTCCATCGACCGTATTTGCTGGATTTGCAGCGGTCTTTGCTATTCAACCGTCTATTTATCAGTCCTATATCACCACACTCAAGCAACTTCAAGCGAACTTTATTGGTGTAACAACATCGATCACTTTTGCTTATCTATTAGGAAACAATCCGATGATTGTTGGTTTATCCGTTATGTTTGTCATTAGTTTATGTCGCTTTTTGAAAATCGAGAAGAGCGCTGTCTCCATCGCTTTGATTGCGGTTATCTCTGTTATGGAAACAACCACGATGCCCATTTATTTATTTGGTTTGATGCGTTTCTCTTCACTTATGCTCGGTATTTTCTCTGCCTTTTTAGTTAACTTATTATTTATACCACCTCGTTATGAAACGACTTTGTTTCAGCAAATTAATCAAATTACAACTGAAATTCTTAAGTGGTTAAGAATAACGACGCGTCATTTATCTGACGATCCGTCATTAAAAAAAGAGATGACACGTATTGAAAAAGAATTACGCCGGATGGATGAATTGTATGCTTTATTCTCAGAAGAACGCGTTCTTAGAAAGAAAAAACATCCTGTTCGTGCGCGTAAGCTCGTTGTATTTCGCCAATTAATAAAAACAACCCACAGGAGTTTCCGTGTGTTACGCTCTATTCAAAAGGTCGATAATCGAGCGAAATTAATGCCAGAAGAACTTCAACGTCGACTTATTCATGAAATCGATATAGTGATACACGCGCATGAGCATATTATGCTTGGCTTTATGCGGAAAATTAAACGCGGGAAAAATAAGGAATATCAGCACTTAAATGAATCTAATATTCCAGATGTCGTCGATCAATTACTTGATCTCTATCAAAAGAATGAAATGGATTACTTAATTTTCTTACCACTCGCATCAATGTTAATGAACTACCATCAAGATCTCACGCACTTACAAAAGTTATTGAATAGTTACGATCAGTTCCACGGTGATGAGAAGTTAGATATTATTCCTAAGTACCGTGACTTAGAAGATAAGCATTCAAGCTAAGAAAATCTCGACGAGAATCATAAAAAACGCGAAGCTCTTCATTAGCTTCGCGTTTTTTATCTGTACGTTAAAAAGAGTTCATATAGTTGTTCAATTGTTTCATGAGAAAACGGTCCTTTACGCTGCCTAATCATACGTGTTAATTCATCCACACTATCCCATAAAATCTTATCCATTACCCCCGGATAATTCATTTCCTTTCCATGTAGTTCATACTCATCTTCATCTAAGAGCGTATAAGTCATATCCGGAAAGACTTTCACATCAAGATCATAATCAATATATTTGATGGCTTGATTCTCAAAGACGAAGGGTGAGCTAATGTTGCAGTAATAATGAATTCCATCTGAACGAAGCATACTAATCACATTAAACCAATGTTTTGTGTAAAAAAAACAAATAGCTGGTTCACGGGTTAACCACGAGCGCCCGTTACTCTCAACTACACGGGTACGATCATTCGCACCAATTATTTTCGTACTCGTTGCTTTTAATACAGTTGTTTCTTGCCAGGTTCGATGGAGCTGCCCATTATGTTTATAGCTTTTAATTTTAACTGGTCGACCGATTTTAGGGCCAGGCATCCTATCTTCCTTTCTTATTTATAATCTCATTTATCTCTCTTATTATAACGATTTTGAGGTAAAATTGAAATCATAAGGTTTGAAATTTCTAGATAGCTGCCTCTTTTAATGATCTAAATGATAAAAGTGTTGATGACGTCGTGATGATGCTTATGTAAGGAGCTCGTCATGAGCCCCGTCTAATTAGCACTTTCCTTGTTTTTTCTCACGTTCATTGTTACGACGTGTTTCACTTTTCGCCTCTGCATGTTTTACGTTAAATTCATTCGCAAATTCCGTATCAAACATACCGAGACTTTCTTTCTGACGCTTTTCCCATTGCTTACTTTTTTCTTCTTTGGTTTGTGCGAGCATTTTTTTTATTTGTCATCATCACTCACCTCCCTACCTGATAATCTAACCAGTTCGGAAGTTTTTAACCTTAACAATATCCACCATTATAATACCGCTATCAAGAAAATGATCAAACTGACTGCCTTTAAAGCTGTTGCAAAATTTTTTGATGAGGCACAGGAAAAGCAAACTGGCTAAGCTGACTTCTCTTTACCCACTGTTGATGGCTTTCAACCGGAAACAGTGTGTCTGTTTTTAGTACGACTGGTTCTAATGACCAAATGATATGACTAAACACATGTTTCACTGGTAGTAATGCGGATGGATTATCAAGCGTCGTTTGATAATAAGCAGACACGTAATCAGCAAGAAGTTCTCGGTCTGTTTCTGACTGATCAATCATTGGGAATTGATACAAATTAGCAAGCAAACCTTCACTCGGTCGTTTTTCAATTAATATATGACCATCCACCGATTCAATGACCGGAACATAAAAATGCTCTTTCCGTTGTTTTTTGGCTTTCGATTTAACAGGTAGCGTCGTTTCGATGCCTTCTTTATGAGCTAGACAAACCGATTGAAGTGGACACTCATGACATTTCGGTTGTGTTGGCTTACAAATAAGTGCACCGAGTTCCATCAGCCCTTGATTAAAGTCAGACGCGCGATCAGGATCAATTAATTGTCTGACCAAGCTTCAAATATTTTGCGTGTTACTACTTTTTTAATATCATGCTGGATAATAAATACTCGTGATAATACGCGCATCACATTGCCATCGACTGCTGGTTCCGGCTCATCGTATGCAATACTCATAATAGCGCCTAAAGTATAAGGGCCAATACCTTTAAGCGATTGTAACTGTTCTTTATCTGTTGGCACTTTACCTTCATAAGTTGCTGCTACTTCTTTAACCGCTGCATGCAAATTTCTAGCCCGCGAGTAATACCCAAGACCTTCCCATGCTTTTAATACTTGATCCTCATCCGCTTCTGCGAGTACCGTTGGTGTAGGGAACTGTTCGATAAAACGATTAAAATAAGGAATGACTGTCTCGACTTGTGTTTGCTGCAACATAATTTCTGAGACCCACACTTTATAAGGATCTTGATCTTTTCGCCACGGTAAGTCTCGTTTGATTGTTTGATACCAATCGATTAATTGTTGACGGAACAGTAAAAAATCCACCGCATCTATGCGAGTGATTTGCTCAAGGTAACGCTCGTCTTTCTTTGTTTCTTTCTGTTGTTTATTCATAACTTTCTCCTTATCATCTCTGTCTATCATTTGTATTTTCTCATCAAATCATACCGTATCAGGTTTAATCTCATAGAAAAATGGCTACTAATAACTATAGTCTATTTTCATGTAAGTTTAAAGGAGTGAGTCATATGGATACGGCAACACATATTACAATGGGAATTGCACTTGGTGGGATTGCAACAGCTGACCCAGCCATTTCTGAAAATCCTGTCTTATTTGGTGCCGTCTTAGTTGGCACAATTGTTGGCTCACACGCACCTGATTTTGATACGGTTTTAAAATTAAAAAGTAATGCGGTTTATTTAAGACACCACCGTGGTATCACACATTCTATTCCTCTCGTTTTATTTTGGGGGTGGTTTATTTCATTTTTAATTTACATCGCTGTTCCTAACCTAGATTATGGCACACTATACCGGTGGACGGCACTCGCTGTTGTCATTCACGTTTTTGTCGATATCTTTAATGCATACGGGACGCAGGCATTACGACCGTTTTCGAATCGATGGATTGCGTTAGGTTTTATTAATACATTTGATCCTGTTATTTTTGTTGCTCACATTATTGGTTTTGTATTGTGGGGGCTTGGATTAAATCCAACCATTGTCTTCTTAACGATATATTTTTTACTGATTTTCTATTATATCAAACGTTATTTAGAGAAAAAAGCAATGGTCAAAAAATTAACCTTGTATTTCGGCGATGTTGAAGGTGTTTACGCCTCGCCAACAATTAAACAGAGCATTTGGCGGTTAGCATTACGACTGAAAACAGTTTTTATGTGGCACGGTCTATAGACGGGACGATTCAAATCGTGCATAAATTTGACCGTGTGCCACTACCGAACAATCGGTTAATTGCGACAGCAAAAACAGATAAAAACGTCGCCGCCTTTTTATCATTTTCTTCCGTCTACAGACATGAAATCACAGAATACGATCACTATACTGAGGTTCGATTTATCGATTTGCGTTACCGGGCGAAAGATCATTATCCATTCGTGGCGGTCGTCAATATCTCCAATAATCTTGATATCCTTAGCTCGTATACGGGCTGGGTCTTTTCTGAAGAGAAATTGCAAGATAAGTTACTGATTGAAGAATAGCTGCCATGTTCTCTTACTTGACCGCATCAAGCGGACTAACCTTCATAAAGCAAAAGCTCACGCGGGCTTTTGCTTTTCTTTTTCGAACTTCTTCAGCTATACTAGACGTAACTGATTCAAGTCTATAACCATACCGTGTACTAAACAGCCTATGATTCGCCCATTTTTTAAAATAGAGAGGATAAGATTTATGATTACTATGTTTGCAACCGATTTAGATGGCACGTTGTTACAGCAGAACCGATATATCACTAAAGAAGATAAACAAGCCTTGCAACATTTATATAATCAAGGCATTGATATTACGATCGCAACAGGCGTTCTGACCGTGAAGTAAAAGCCGTGTTTGAAGAGTTGGAAATAACCGGCCATCGCATCAGTCAAAATGGCACGTTCGCTTTTTCAAAAGATAATCAAGAAATATATGCTCATACATTCTCAAGTAATATAAGCATACAGCTCTTTGATTTTCTTTATCATTATGATTTCCCTTGTCTAATCTCTAACTTTGATGATATCCACTACGCCAAAGATATCTCCATGATTGAGACACTACAAGCTTTATTTAAGACACCGCTTATTTTTGAACCGGAATTAAAACATGCGCTACATAACGATTTTGCCACATCAAAGTTCATGTTGCTTGGAGATACAGAGGCGTTATTAGCATTAGAAACAGAGATTAATCAAACATTCCCTGATGACGTGTCTACTTTTCTTTCAGCGCAACAATGTCTAGATATTGTCCCAAAGGGAGCTGATAAAAGCCACGCTTTACAGGCACTTATTAAAAAGACCCATTCACATATGGATCACACTGTTTCTATCGGCGATAGTTTTAATGATCGACATATGTTGTCACTTACAGGCTATAGTTATGCCATGCAGGACGCACCAGCCGTGATTCAGTCACATGCACAAAAAGTCGTTCGCCACGTCCATGATGCTGTTGCTGACTTAATTCATTTAGGTGTCGTCTAAAACAAACAAAAACAAGCGAGAAGGTTGCCCTTTACTCGCTTGTTTTTATTTCTTCATTGATAAACCGATCGATTGTATCCATTGGAAAACCTTTTTGATAAAGACCCATCTTCACTTGTTGAATTAATTCATATCCTGTGTATTTTCGCGCTTTTTTGTTTAAGATTTTCTCTCCTTGAATATGACAGGCTCGATACTCATCTTCTTCAGGTAATCTTTCTACACTATTTTCCATTGCTAATTGAATAGCATCATTTGAAAAACCTTTTTTGCATTAGCTGTTGCTTAAGTTTTAACTTAAATAACTTATGCGATAACTTCTTCTGTTTCGATTGTTGTTTTTGTATCCATTTAGACACCTTTTCAATCTCATCTGCTTCAGTATAAAACGAAAGACCATAAAGACGGTCCTGTTCTTTGATCCCTTTTTCTTTTAATTCTTTCTCAATGGCTTGAGGACCTTTCATCGTTGTTTGTTTTTTTGTTAAAACAAACGCTTCACTAAAAGCCTTTTCATTCAACAGATTTTCCCGGTATAGCCGTGTGATGACGACATCAATCTGTTCGGGATCATAATCATCTTTTACTAATCGCTCCCGTACTTCTAACTCTGAGCGCATTCTCTGAGCAAGATAATGGAGCGCTTTATTAAAAGCTTTATTTGTATCATCCCTTCGCTTTAACGCGTTTATTTTTACGTCGTCAATGGTCAAACCTTTTCTGAGACCTTCTTTGATTAAAGTATCTTCCCCCACACTAAAAGCATACTCATCTTTACCACTACTACTTTTAAAGAAAATATTGTAGCGATCAGCGCGTTTTTTTTGAATCGATATCTTAGATATTTCTGGCACAACAACACCCCCATTAAATCACTACTGTCAGTTTAGCATATTTGAGCCTATCGCACACTCCCTCTAACGATGGTACTGTTTGAGCTTAAGTATTGCTTCTTCATGGCGTTTAGTCGGGTCGTCACTAAAACCAAAACCGTGAGGCAAATTAACTTCCAGGCATTGATGGACTATCTCCCACACGATTTCTTTTGAGTCAACCTCCAAATGAAATTCAATCGTATCGTAGTTCACTTGATACTTTTCAACTCGAATACTACCTAGTACGTTTAAATCAGATTGAAGAAACTTGGTTTTTTCTGCTTGAGCACGGTCAAACAATAGACATGTTTTCATATTCCCACCATTCTCTGTTCTTTTTAAGAACATTATATATTTTAAACACTTTAAGAACAAGCGATATCATAAGTATTTACATAAAACATGATAGGATGGGCACATACTATAAAGATAACTTTTAGAAAACGAGTGTGAAAAACTATGGTTTTATATCAATTCCCTCATAATTTAAAACATTACCGACAAAAACATCAATTTACTCAACAACAACTCGCTGACTTGTTAAAAGTTTCACGTTCTGTTGTGGCTAAATGGGAAAATGGACATGTGCTACCAGACCTACTTACAGCGCTAAAATTAAGTAACATATTCCAAATAACGCTAGACACACTTATCGGTGTAGCACCTGAGACAACCTTTGTTTTAAGCGATTACCAAGCACACTATCAGGAAACCATTAACAATTTAGACGAGTCATCACTTCACCAATTGATTGACTTCATAATTAAGAACAAACACTTACAAACTCAACTTGACCTTTATCGGACGCTTCCTGTTAAACAACAAAAAACGATTGATCGTTTTTTACAAGTGGCTATGGATGAATTAAAAAAATATTAAAACGAGGGGCCACTTAACTGATTAAATAGCCCCTCGTTTTTGTATTTATATGAATGACATATAATAATAGCACTACTTTGACTTGACGGCCGCCTTTTTTTCATCTTTTACGACATACCGGCAACTTTTACCGCCTTTAGCGATACAACTTACCCGTTCAACATCATCCGTTCCTAGCACTTCTTTAAACAACTTTAATTCGCATTCACACGGTTTATCATATTCACTAGCAATGGCTGAAATCGGACAATTAAACTGTTCAAATGTGACGGTCACATTGTCTTCCGTTTCTGATGACTCTTCTTCTACTAATTCGGCCATATATCCACTGTCCTCTTGGACTTCAACCAATTGTTGTACCCGCTCTTTTAATGGGTCATCTTGATAAATCTTCCGCACATACTTTTTACGCATCCGCTGTTCACGATTGTTAAATAATGTATCAATCGCGTCAAGTCCCATAGAGTCTTTTATGTCATGCAAAATTTCGACAGCAATTTTATCATAATTATTTGGAAAAAGATCGTTACCTTCTTTAGTGAGTTGATAAAAGATCACTGGTCGGCCCATTGGTTGTCGAACCGTCCGTGAGGAGATTAATCCTTCCCCTTCCAATTTGATCAAATGTTTTCTTACTGCCATTTCAGTTATGTCTAGATGCTCTTTTAAACCACTGACTGATAATTCTTGTTTCTTTTTCAATAATTCCAAAACAGATTGTCTCGTTGATCTATCTTTAACCATATTCAACACCTACCCTTATGACTATAGTAACGAAAAAAAGTTTGTGAAGTAAATAACAAACTTTTATTTTTTTAATTTTTATCCATTAAAGTTTGTTATGTCATTATACCACATCGTGATGAGCAGATTATATGACAGTTTTTAATCGTTCGTTTATAATATATATTTTAGTATAGCATAATAATAGGGGTGTGGGTACTATCGGTATCATCATTGTGGAAATATGCGAAAGCAATTTACTAAGTACGATTGAAACCGAAGGTCTTCTAGAAAATGAATATCCTGAAGTTTCCGTCATCACCAGCAGTTGTTTATCTTTTTGCGGATTATGCCGTTTACGACCCTTTGCGATGGTCAATGGTAAAAGAATTAAAGGTAAAGATGTTGATGACGCTTTAATTAATATCCGAGCAGCTATTGAAGAGGAGCTTGCTTTTTATCGTGCATAAATCTCAAATATAATCAAACGTTAAAACACCGCTAAATCAAGCATACACCTTGATTTAGCGGTGTTTTTATCACCAACATGGCTTTTTTATAGTGGCTTATGGCTTTACACGTTGACTTACTTCGTCTTAAATTGTCGAATCATTTCATTTAATGCTTCAGCAGATTCACGTAAAGACGTGGCCCCTTCTGCTACAGCTTCCATAGAAGAGGAGGCTTCTTCTGCTGAAGCAGATGTTTCTTCCACACCAGCTGCGGATTGTTGTGAAATAGAGGCAATCTCTTGTACAGAGCCGTTGACTTGTTCAGACTCTTCAGCAAGAACTTGTAAACCAGACATCACTGTTTTAACGTGCGACGTCATCTCATCAATCGCTTGTTCAATGGATTTAAAGCGTTCGCCAGTTTTTGTTATATCGATTTTTCCTTGTTCAACTTCTTCATTCCCATGAGACAGAGCTTCTGAGACGGTTTTTGATTCTGTTTGAATCGTTTGAACGATAGAGGTAATATCGCCAATCGAATGATTGACTTGTTCAGCTAATTTTCTTACTTCATCAGCTACAACCGCAAAACCTTTCCCGTGTTCCCCGGCACGTGCCGCTTCAATCGCTGCATTAAGTGCAAGCAGATTCGTTTGATCCGCAATATCCTTAATGACACTTACTAATTTCGAGATTTCTTTCGATTGTTTATCTAGGCCTTTTACCTTTGTTACCGCTTCTTTCACTATCGAATCAATGGTGGTCATCTGCTTAATAGACTTTTGCATAAACATATTACCAGATTGAGTTTCTTCTAACACAACACTTGATGATTGATTGATCGTCTCACTACTTTTACTGATAGAGGTAATTCTGTCACTAAAAGCTTTCATTGTCTCAGCTAAGTCACCTGCATAAGTGGCTTGTGATTCAGTGCCTGTTGCTAACTCTTCCATTGTTATCGCAATCTGTTCAGTGCCAACCTTTACATCTTGAGCAGATTGATTTAAATGAATACTGCTATCTTTTACTTCAACGGATGTTTCATCTATTTTATTAATCATCGTTAAAAGTTGTTTCTGCATATCATTGATAGACGCACTCAAGCGACCAATTTCATCTCGCCCTTGATAATGAATCGCTGCTTGTGATAAATCACCCGATGCGATGGTATCGCTAGCTTTAACTACACGGTTAAGGTGTTTAGAAATATACCGGCTAATGAGTAAGACTAAAATGACGCCGATAACTAATGATCCAGCCATAGACCCTAGAAGCAAGATGAGTGATGCTTGTTGTGAGTTATCCGCTTCTTTAACTGTTTGATCACGGTCTTCAATAATGAGGTCTTTTAAATATTGTAAGTACAGTGATGTCGTATTCGTTGCGCTGCTAAAGCGGTTGCTGTATAGACGTCTTATATCTTCTGTTGCTCCTACATTTTCAACAACATCGCCATAAAAAGTTTCATCTAAAATATCATTATTTTTTGTGACTTCATTATACAATGACTGCTGATTTTCAGTAGTAATGGTGCCTTCTAGATATTCCAACAGTTCATCTACGCGCGCTTTTTTAGTTTCATAATCGGTTAAATGCGTCTCATTACCAAACTGTAAGTAATTCATCGCCGACAAACCTTTTGATTGAACCAATTCACTTAATTCCGTTGTGAGTACCGCTCGGTTCCCCTGGTCTTCCACTTCATTTAAATCTTGGCCAAGTTCCATAATAGCCTGTGTCACAAGGGCTGTTGAAATAGATAATAAAACAAAAATAAAAATGATAACAAAACCGTACTTCCAACCAATTGACACATTATGTAAACTTACTTTCTTATTCTTTGGTTTATGTGTTCGCTTAATTTTATCTGATGTCTTTTTATTTTGTTTCTTTGCTTTCGGTCGTTTTTTCTTTTTTCACCTTGTTCTCTTTTTCTTTGTTAAGCTCTTTCGGTTTCTTCTTTTTAAATAACCTCATCCTACTTCCTCCTTTTTAAACGCTTACAATTCCTTAAAAAGTAAGTTTATCGAGTAAACAAACCACACCTTTCTATTAATATCGGCAAAGAATGAAAACTCTTAATAGCATTTTACTAATATTTTTAAAAATGTTGAGCCAATAGATGGATAGTTTTTTAAAAACGCACATAATTACCATACATAAAGAAAAAAACTAGTTTTATTAACCTAGTTTTTTGTTAGTGATAGTTTAAAATGTTACTTTGTCAGTATAACCCTTACATGTCGCTAAATGAATGCCTCTCTTTTAAAGTAGTTTCATTTATAGGTGTCGGGTCTTGATTCGTTTCTTTATTTGGTGGTCTTTATTCTTCTTTTTCCTTCCATTCAGGTTGCTTTAACTCTTCTGTTTTTTCTAAAATGTTTGCCTTAGCATGGGCTTTTTTACTGAGGGATTTGACTCCTTCAATAATTTGTTGTTCACGCTTCGGGTCCTCAATGCCTTCAAGTCCATAACGAACACCATCTGACTCATTTTTCTTCCAAGCAATTTGACCTAGCATCTCAATCGTTTCACCATCTAATTCAAACGTGACTTCTATATAAAACTCCTTGTTTGATGTCGGGATATCTAGCTTTGTTCTAAATTGCATCCCTTTAGGACTAAGATCAATAATCTTTAACCTACCTGGGTCTGTCCGAGTAACTTTGTCTTCATCTTCATGGTTTAAAATTATCACAAACTTTCCATCTATCGGTTCATTAAATAAATATCTAAATGGTTCTTTTCTTTTGTAACGCATCATATAACCTGCTTTCCCTTGTGGAAATTCTCACATTTTCTTATCTCTATATTATATCGGTTGTTTTAATGATGAGTTAAATGAAACTTCCCTTCTTTATTTAAAGAAGCTTCTATAAATTCTTGATCTTCTTCAAATGTATGGGTCCATCCCCCTACTTTAATGACCGTTCCTTCAAACACTTTTTTTAATCCGAATTTTACCTTCTTCCGATGTTTTAATTAATGTCCTGACTCCCATCTGACCACCGACCTCGTATAAGTCGCAACCTTTCTTCGCAAATAGTTCGCCGCCTCGCACAATACCTCTAACAGTGACAAACCCTTCGGCTTTTATCGTTGAGTTGATGCAAGACCGACCGAGCACCATAATATCACCAGCAGAAACCAATCGACTATTCAAGGCATTTTTAAGGAATAGATTCGCTTCTTCATTGTTTTGCATCGCACTTAAATCGATGAGGTTTTTCATCTGATCAAGCAAACGTTTAAACGTATCCATCGATACATCAATCTGGGGAATACGGAAAAAGATTTTTTTAAGTGATTCATTCACTTCTTCCCATTCTTCTTCTATTAGATATTTCTTTTCATTGGCGACTAATTGATTAAAGTATTGAATGTCTTTCGACAATGTTTTAAACCGCTTCTCTTTGACTAACAAGATTAAGGAAGTGATACTCGCATGTTTATATGGGCTATTTTTAAACTTAGGTGATTGAATAATTTGATCGATCATTTGTTGCATATCCAATAATTTATGATATAAGCCACTTAATACGTGCTGTAACGTGAGGTCGACATGACTCCCAGAGGCAATATCTGACCGATTCGCATTCCCACCTATGTGAATGGACTGCAGAGCACGAATGGTTGCCCCATTGACTGTCTGATGAATCGTCACATGCCCACCTGATTGGATTTGCATCCCTTCGGTCACATCTCCTTTTACTTCAACGTCACCACGGAAGATAATGTTACCAGAACTTAAATCAACATCCCCGTCATGTACCATCTGTGGCAACACTTTCGTTTTAACAAGTGGTCCCCGCCTTTCAATAAACGGTCGGCCATTCTCATTTGCCACAATCCTGTTATCTAACTTAATCGTACCTTTTTGCGTGACGACTTTTAATTCACGAGCAAGTCTAGGTGGCATATCTTCCCCTCTAACTGATATGCCACTTTTTCCCTTAATAGCCGGATGGATAATCGCAAGGACTTGTCCTTTTTCAACGTTTGGTATCTTTTTTCTTTCACGATAGTCAATCGCAGATAAGTCACTATTATCTTTAGAATCATTTTCTGGTCGTGTTTTTATCTTTTCTTCTAATCTACCATCTATCCCGTCAACCGGCGCCTCCCCTTTAGCAATGACAAACAGACCACCTTGTTTACTACTAAGCGCAGATTCAATCGCCTGTTCATCAATACCGTATATGACTCCTCGCTCTGTTAAGGCCGCTAAAATATCCGATGAGGTAATCGTTTGTTTTACGACAATATCCTCCACCGTTTCAATAGTAACCTGATAGCCCGGTGTTGTATCTTTTAATTTCAATTGGCGTTCAATCCCTGGTTTAATACGTAATTCTGCTTTCAACTTATCATCTGTTTCAACAATTTTCCATTCTGTTGGTTCTGACGCCTCTTCAAAAAAGAAGGTAACCTCATCTTTTTCCTTCACAAAAATAAACGTATCTTCAATCGTTTCGCCATTCTTTTTAACAAGTAAACCTTTTTCAAGTTTTAGTGACGGTTGATGTTCCTCGCTATCTTTTACGAAGAGTTGACCATCTTTTACCCATACCTTACCGCTTAATGATTGGTGATGTTCATAATGTATGGCATCTGATGCTTCTGAAATCGTTTGACTTATATCGTCTTTGTCATTCTTTTCGTGTATATCTTCTTCAATGGATGATGCTTGATTTAAATAATCAAGAAAATCATCGAGACCCATGCCATCAATCGATGTATGAGTTTCCGGCATTGTTCCTTTAATCGATGGATTTGGTGATGTTACGGTTGTATCTAGTTGATACGTCAGCTTGACTGTTGCATCTTTGTTACCTATACCTAAGAGACCTCTTTTTTCTATTTGTAGTACTTCGATCTCAACTTGTGTACGGTCTAACTGTAAGGCTTCAAGTCCCAAATGTATCGCTTCTTTCACAGTCCTGCCTTTTGATATAAACGTCGTCATCCTTTGCCCCTCTTTTCTTTCTCAACCGGCCTCTCTCTATAAATAATCATGTGTAATAATCCTGATTATCTCTGTGCAACCCGGCGATCAATAGTATGTCTACTTTAGACCCGTAGCTTTGCGTCCTTAGCTTTCGCTAAGTTTGCCCAATTATCTTGTGATTTTTTTAAGGTCACGACTAGAAATCAGTCAAACTCTATCTTTTTAACTAACTTCTTATCGTTCTTTTGTCACATATTCCTGAATACACACACGTTTTACGTCTCTTTAACATCATTGTATATCTTTCTGCCCGCGATATCTACTAGATAAACAGAGAAAGTTATACATGCTTTATTTTCTAAACAAAAAAGTATAAATAATTCTTCGTGCTTATAGACATGTATAACTTTTAACGATACAATACAAGATGTAGCGTTTTTTTTATAAATCATACACTATATATAGTGTATGATGCTTTAAACCTAACAATTTGGTATCGTCAAGCAAATAAGAAAGGAAGATAACTATGACCATTACGATGGATAAACTTCAACAAGAACTTACATACTTAGAAGCGCAATACAAGCTTAATCTCGATCAACTCAACCAAAAAATTGAAGAGGCAATAAAAGAAAACAAAGATGAAAATGAAACAGCGCTCTTTTACGCCCTCAATCGTATTGATATTGATGCACCAAACTGGTCCTTTATTGCGAGTCACTTTTTAAACAAGCAACTTTACAAAGAAGCCGGTCGTAACAGACAGCATAATGATTTTACAACGTATCCTGACTTTTATCAGCTGATCGTCACACTCACAGATAAAGGCATTTATTCTGACGCCTTACTTACGCATTATTCAAAAGCTGATATCGCTGATTTAAGTCAGTCAATCGATCCAGTGAAAGACCAATTATTTAATTATATTGGGCTCTTTCTGTTGCAGGATCGCTACCTTGCTAGAAATCATAAAAAAGAATTATTTGAATTACCTCAAGAACGGTTCATGGTGATTGCCATGACACTGATGCAACATGAACCAAAAGCTAAGCGCCTCGAACTTGTTAAAGAAGCTTACTGGGCACTTTCTAACCTTTACATGACTGTCGCAACACCTACCTTATCAAATGCCGGTAAAAGTTACGGGCAACTTTCTAGTTGTTTTATTGATACGGTCGACGATTCCTTGGACGGGATTTATATGAACAATTGGGATGTGGCACGTCTTAGTAAAGACGGCGGTGGCATTGGTGTTTATTACGGAAAAGTTAGAGCCCTTGGTTCGGATATTAAAAAGTTCAAAGGCCATTCTAGCGGTGTGATTCCTTGGATTAAATTATTAAATGATACAGCTGTCAGCGTCGATCAACTCGGACAACGTCAAGGCGCGGTGAGTATCTATTTAGATGTATTCCACAAAGATATTATGAACGGCTTTTTAGATTTAAAAACGAATAATGGGGATGAACGCCGGAAAGCTCATGATATTTTCACTGGCGTCAGCATTCCTGACTTATTTATGGAACAGTTAGAAAAAACAGATGAGGCGGGGCGTAGTATTGGCAAGTGGCATACGTTTTGTCCACATGAAGTCAAACAAGTGATGGGATGGAAAGATGAAACGGGACGAGCACTCGGCTTAGAAGATTTCTATGATGAGACAGACAAGCGTTACTTTACCGAAAAGTATGAAGAAGCCGTCAATCATCCTCTCTTATCACGTAAGACGTACCGAGCGATGGATATTATGGCGCGAATCATGATGGCACAACTTGAAACAGGCACACCTTATATGTTTTATCGTGATGAAGTGAACCGTAAAAATGCGAATAAACATGTCCATGGACGCGGTCGAACAAGTATTTTTGCCAGTAATTTATGTACGGAAATTACGCAAAACATGTCGGCCACAATGATTGTGAAAGAGTATATCGATGATGAAGGTAATAGCGTCATCGTGAGAAAACCTGGAGAATTCGTTGTCTGTAACCTCTCATCCATTAACCTTGCTCGAGCCGTGACAGATGATGTATTAACGCGTCTTATTCCGATTCAAGTGCGGATGCTTGATAATGTGATTGACTTAAATACCATCACTGTTGCACAAGCTAACTTGACGAATCAAACTTACCGGGCGATTGGACTTGGCACTTACGGTTGGCATCATTTACTCGCCTTAAAAAATATTTACTGGGAATCAGACGAAGCGAGCAACTATGCAGATGAGCTCTATGAAGAGATTAGCTATTTAACTTTGCAAGCATCTATGACACTCGCTAAAGAAAAGTCACCTTACGATAAGTTTAAAGGCTCTGAGTTTGACAATGGTCGTTACTTCAAAGACCGCCATTACGAAAGTGACCGCTGGCATCAGTTACAGCAAGCTATCCAAACGCATGGTTTGAGAAATGGTTATTTGATGGCGGTTGCTCCTAACAGTTCAACAGCCAAAATTGGTGGATCCACGATGGGATTGATCCGATCTATGCGCTCATGTACGCAGAAGAAAAGAAAAATTTTAAATTTAAAGTCACTGTCCCAGATTTAACACCTAAGACATATCCGTATTATTTAAAAGCACGACATGAGCTTGATCAAATAAAGAGTATTGAACAAAATGCTAAAAGGCAACGTCATATCGATCAAGCGATTAGTTTTAATCTCTATGTTCGTCATGATATTAAAGCAAAAGAATTACTTGACTTACACTTAGCAAGCTACCATAACAAATTAAAAACAACGTATTACGTACGATCAACGTCACAAGCAGAAATTAATGAATGTGTCGCTTGCCATAGCTAGGAGGAAAATCTATGTTAGAACAACCATTAAAAAAGATACCGTTACTGAATCCAAGTCACCCAAATAAATCAACTGGGATTATTAACGGTCAATCGTCTGGCATTCTTAATTGGAATGACTTACGCTACCCACAAATGTACGACTTATATCAAACATTGTTATCAAACTTTTGGAAAGCGCATGAGATTAATATGCAAGATGATGTTAAGGCATGGGATAAGTTATCTGACGTAGAAAAAGACGTCTTCTTACGTATTAATACACAGCTCGCTGCCTTAGATAGTTTACAAACGCCGACGATGTCAGAAGTGATGAACTATGTCACCGACTCAAGTTTTAAAGCGATTTTTGCGGTGATTAGTCAGCAAGAAGCGGTGCATAATGAATCGTATTCTTACATCTTAAGTTCACTCATCCCAACAGATGAACAAAATGTACGATTTAATGAAGCGAAGAGTGATCCCATCGTGAATAAGCGCAATCAGTTCATCTTAGATTATTACCAACAATTCAAAGATGATCCGACACCACTCAATTTATTTAAATTAGCGATCAGTTCGATTAATTTAGAAGGTATTTACTTTTACAGCGGTTTTGCGTTCTTTTATCATTTGGCCACGCACCAAAAGATGCTGAAAACAAGTACGATGATTTCTTACATTCAGCGCGATGAGATGCAGCACGCCTATTTCATTTCTCAGTTTGTAAGAATCTTACTATCAGAACAACCTGAGTTAAACACAGGAGCCAACATTCAATTTATCTATGACACGATTAAACAAGCCGTAGAACTTGAGAAAGAATGGGCGTCAGTCATTTTAAAAGATATTGAAGGGATTGATCTTGACGAATTCCATCTTTATCTTGAATATTTAGCGAATAAACGCTTCAGACAACTTGGTTTAGACAATGGTTATCCCGAACGTGACAACCCGATGCCATGGATTCATGTGTTTAGCGATGAGATGATGAATGAAACGAAGTCTGACTTCTTTGAACAAAAGTCACGCACGTACACAAAAGTGTCCTCATCTAACGGATTCGACGAATTGTAGGTGACATGAATGCACGCTTGTCTTATTTATACCTCCATCACCGGCAACACAAAAGCGGTGATGGAGATGATTTATAATGCTTTAAATCAATCTGACATTACGCCACAGCTTACTCACGTACGTGATTTAGATTTTGAGACGTTACAACACTATGACTACATCATTGTAGGAACGTATACGTTTGGAAATGGTGATATTCCTAGAGAAATGATGCCGCTGTATGAGTATCTTTCTCAAACTAACTTAAGATACGTAAGAAGTGCGATCGTTGGAACAGGCGATCGCTTCTATCCCTACTTTTGCGGCGCTGTTGATCGTTTCGTTGAACCAATGCAGCAACAGACTGATTTACGCGTGACCTTAAAAGTTGAACTCTACCCTGAACAAAAGGATCGAGACAAGATTCCACGATTGATTGCGTCCTTAACCAGGTAATATCGGGTAGCAAACGTCATGACGTCAAAAGACAGTTATCCTATAGAACGAAAACAACGACCAGCCGCATCATGACGGTTGGTCGTTGTTCATTCTATCTTTCATTTACCTAGTCATTCGATAAACCAAATTGCGCCGCATACAACTCACTGTACGCGCCTTTTTTAGCTAATAATTCCTCATGTGAACCAGTTTCTTTGATTCCTTCTTCTGTGACAACAACAATTTTATCCGCATCCTTAATTGTTGCTAGACGGTGAGCAATCACGAGCGTTGTCCGTCCTTTTGATAACCGGTTAAGAGCTTCTTGAATTTTCATTTCCGTTTCAGTATCGAGTGCTGACGTTGCTTCATCAAGTATTAGAATCGCCGGATTTTTTAGAAACATCCGCGCGATTGATAAGCGTTGTTTTTGTCCACCCGATAGCTTCACCCCGCGTTCGCCAATTACGGTATCTAGCCTCGGGGTTGGTTTAAGACAAATGTATCGAGCCGTGCTTGTTTGGCGGCTGCTAGTATTTCCTCATCTGTCGCGTCAAGCTTACCATAGGCGATATTTTCTCTAACGGTACCCGAGAATAAAAAGACATCTTGTTGAACAACGCCGATACTTTCACGTAAATAACGTTGTTTCACATCACGAATATCAACGCCACCAACGGTAATCGATCCATTAGTCACTTCATAAAACCGGGGCAGTAAGTTACATAACGTTGTCTTCCCTGCACCTGTGGGACCAACGAAGGCAACGGTTTCTCCTTGTTTAATCGTTAAATTAATCCCTGCGAGCACGTCTTGGTCTTTTGTATAACCGAAGCTCACGTCGTGATATACAATATCGCCTGCGACGTATGCCTCACGTGCCCCCGCGCGGTCTTTTATCGTTGGCTCCGTATCAAGGACATCGGTATAACGTTTGAATCCGGCAAATCCTTTCGGATAGCTTTCAATCACCGCATTAATCTTTTGAATCGGACCAATTAAGATATTGGTCAGTAAGATGAACGCCACAAATTCTCCGTGCGATAAAGACGTATCAATCACAAAATAAGACCCGAACATTAACGTCGACAACGTAATGAGTCGCATCAGTAAATAGTTAACCGTCACATTTTGTGCCATAATTTTATAGGATGATAACTTCGTTGCCCGGTAATCCAAATTATTTTCTTGGAATTTATCCGATTCATATGATTCATTAGCAAACGCCTTTACGACACGGATCCCACCAATACTGTCTTCTACTCTAGCGTTGATATTGGCAACGTCTTGAAACATGCGGCGAAATGTTTTAGTCATCTTTTTGTTGAAGTGAATCGCAAAAACAACGATCAATGGCACAACAGTAAAAATAATCAAAGCTAATTCTACATCGATCGTTAACATGATCCATAACGAGCCAATTAACGTCATCACAGCGACAAACACATCTTCCGGACCGTGGTGAGCGACTTCGCCAATCTCCTCTAGATCTTTCGTTAACCGCGAAATAGAGTGCCCTGTTTTCGCATTATCAAAGTACCCAAACGATAACGACTGAAGATGCTCAAATAATTTTCGTCGCATCGTTGTCTCGATATTAATGCCTAACATATGCCCCCAGTATGTCACGACAAAATGTAGCAACGTGTTTAATAAATAAATCATTAGTAACACAAAAGCTGCTAGCATGATAATCGTAAAATCTTCGCTCGGCAGTAGTTCATCGATAATATAATTCACCGCAAGTGGAAAGGCGAGTTCAAGTAACCCCACCAACACAGCGGCTGTAAAATCCAGCATAAATAAACCTTTATACGGTTTATAATAACTAAAAAATCGTCTTAGCATCCCTTAAGTCCTCCTCTTTATGTAGCGTATCTCGTCATACGTTTCTCTTATTACTCCGTGTCTTTTTTAAAACAAAGGCGCACCAATCATTCAATGTCTGATTATATCATAAGTTGAACGATGACAATGACTTATATGACTGAAGATAACTTTAAGAAAAGTTTACACAGATTGTAAGTTTTTGTTATACTTATCTATGTGAGAAAACGAAAAAGGAGGATTTATATGACGAATAAACGTTGGGTGGCGATTGGATTATCAATCATTGTATTGATTGTTTCACTTATTTTACCCGCTGTTGCTTCTGTTTTTATGGCTGATGAGGAAGATGAGGATAAAGCGACAGATTTCTTCACCGCACTGATCGACGATGCTCAAGCAGAAACAGTTATCAGAGATGGCGATGCTTTTAATCGGATTGCTTTAATTGACGTTCAAGGTGAAATGATTAATCAACAAGTCTCACCGTTTGCACAAGGGGGCTATAATCATGCCTTGATCCTTGATCAACTTGAACAAATTAAAACCGATGAGACCGTGAAGGCTATACTACTACGTGTCAATACACCTGGTGGGGGTGTGTATGAAAGCGCAGAACTGACCGATAAAATTAAAGAAGTAAAAGAGGCCCGTGACATTCCAGTCTATACCGTCATGGAAAGTATGGCCGCAAGTGGTGGTTATTACATATCGGCGCAATCAGAAAAAATCTTCGCAACACAAGAGACCTTAACCGGTTCAATCGGTGTTATTATGCAAGGTTTTAATGTTTCTGGTTTACTTGATAAACTCGGCATTGAAGATACGACCATTAAAAGTGGTGATTTAAAAGACTTAGGATCTGCCACCCGTCCGAATACAGACGAAGAAATTGCTGTCTTACAAGAGATTGTTGACGGAATGTATGAGCGCTTTGTTAGTGAAATTATAGACGGGCGCAATATGTCACGCGAGCGCGTGCTCGACTTAGCTGACGGACGGATTTATAGCGGGGCACAGGCTAAAACACTTGGACTCATTGATGAACTCGGTTACTTCGATGACGCTTTAGCGACACTTGAAAGTGACTTTGAATTGTCTGGCGCTGAAGTCTTTCAATATGATGGAACATCTTTAAATATGTTCGATCAGTTTTTCTTATCAATGAAAAATCTTTTACCACAAGCGGAATCAACACCACTAGATTCCATTGGACAGACAGAAGAAGCTCCAACCTTTAAGTATCTCTACAGGGGGCTGTAATATGATTAGACGATTTAATGATTATCCCGATTACTTTTATGCTGGATTTTTCATTCGGTTGTTCGCCTTTACTGTAGACATGATCATGATTCAATCACTGTCTCGGTTATTGTTATTCTATTTGAATGAGAGTCTATTAAAAACCGTTCTGTCACTCTTTATTTACTTACTCTACTTCATTTGTATGACTAAATTCACCAATGGACAAACGCTCGGTAAAATGATTTTCGGTATTCGCGTGATTGCCATTAATGAAGAAACATTAAGTTGGACAACCGTCCTTGTACGCGAAGGATTTGGCCGTTACTTACAAAAAGTGCTTTGGATTATGTATAGCCTGACGATTTTCACGCGTTACAAACAACATGTCGTGGATCTCTTGACAGATACATCGGTTGTAACAGAAAATTACCTTAGACTACTTGAATCACCTCTTGATCAATCTGAAAAAGAAACGGTAGCCCAACCAACACCTATGTTGTAGGCTAAATGAATAGATTAAGCACATAAAAAAGCATGCTTTTAGCGATAAGCATGCTTTTTTATTGATTATTAAATGATGGCAGTCACTGCCTTATTGAACTGTTCTATTTATAGCCAAAAAGAAATATACTAAAGAAAAACAAATGAGAATAAGTGGAGCATAGCGGGATCGAACCGCTGACCTCTTGTCTGCCAGACAAGCGCTCTCCCAGCTGAGCTAATGCCCCTTAATCTGTCTATTACGTATTATACAAACTTTATTATCTTTTGACAAGGTAAAATTATTTCCCAGGACATTATTTTATCACTTTTTTTATGATGCTCTATTATATATTGACTTTCAACCATTTATATTTTATTATTTAGTTAATTACTTAAATACTTAATTAAGGAGGCCACATCATGAAAGAGGCATTTAAAGCCCTCGCCGACCCAACACGGAGGAAAATCCTTGATTTATTAAAGGCGAAAGACCTTACGGCTGGGGAGATTGCCGATCAATTTGAGATGTCAAAACCGAGCATTTCACAACACTTAAAAATTTTAAAAGCTGCTAACTTAATTGAAGATGAGAAACAAGGCCAATATATTTACTACCATTTAAACACGACCGTCTTTCAAGAATTAATCAGTTGGGCGATGTCTTTTACAAAAGGAGATGATACAGATGCGTAAACACTTACCCTTTATTTTTTTATTAAGCGCCACCCTCATCATGTGGATCATTGCTTTTCCGCGTTTACCTGATGAGATTCCGATGCAGTGGGGACCTGATGGCAGCGTTAACTGGACCGCACCAAAACTATTAGGGATGTTGATGAATGTTGGGATTTTACTTGTGATTTACCCGATTCTTGTCCTCAGTCCGAAGTTAGATCCAAAACGCAAAGGCTATTTATACACATCAAAAGCTTATTGGATTATTATTTATGCTACCCTCGGTCTGTTAGTCTTTGTGAATGCTTTTGTTATTTTTCAAAGTCTCGGTTATGACTTAAACATTGAAATAGTCATTCCCATCCTGATCGGTATTTTATTTATCATTATCGGTAACTATATGCAGACCGTTAAAGCCAACTGGTTTATGGGCATTCGTACGCCTTGGACACTTTCCAGTGAAACTGTCTGGCGAAAAACACACCGATTAGGTTCAAAATTATTTATGGTCTGTGGTGTGTTATTTTTCCTTATTCCCTTCTTACCTGTTGATTTAATGATTTATGTGATTGTGATCCCAGCAATATTAGCTGGACTCATTCCAACCATCTATTCTTATGTACTCTATCGCCATGAACAAGAGGAGGATTCTCATGAATGATTTACCTGTTAATATCGTATTATTACTGTTGCCCCTTATTGTGTTACAGTTTATTTTAACTATTGTTGCGGTGATGAGTTGGTATAAAGCCGACCAAGACATGCGCTTAAACGGTAATAGATGGCTCTGGTTGTTTGTTATTTTAATTATCACTACGATTGGTCCAATTTTATTTTTTATCTTCGGAAGGAGACAAGATTAACCAATGATTCATATCAAAGCACTCCAGAAAAAATTTCAGAACACTGTCGCCGTTTCATCCATTGACCTTCAACTAGAGGAAGGCCAAACGATTGCTTTACTCGGTCCTAATGGCGCGGGTAAAACAACGACCTTCCGCATGCTGGCAGGACTGATTAAACCAACATCAGGTTCCATTCAATTTGATCAAGTCGCACCGAGTATGGATCACCGTCATTATATTGGTTATTTACCACAATACCCTCAGTTTCACGGTTGGATGACAGGGTTTGAGTTCCTTATTTTAATGGGTGAACTGAGTGGTATGTCAAAAGCGGAGGCCAAAGAGCGCGCCGAGCTATTATTAACAAGAACAGGCCTTGACGAAGCAAAACATAAACGAATCAGTGGTTATTCTGGCGGGATGAAACAACGCCTTGGCATTGCTCAAGCGATGATCCATCAACCAAAATTATTGATTCTTGATGAACCTGTCTCATCACTTGACCCTGTTGGAAGACGCGACGTCTTAAACTTGTTAAAAACGTTAAAAAATGAAACAACCATTCTGTTTTCCACGCATATTTTATCGGATGCGGAAGAGATCAGTGATTATTTAGTCGTGATGAATAAAGGGCGTGTCGTTGAACAAGGGCATGTTCATGACTTAGAGAAGAAATATCAAAAACAAGTGATTAAACTTGCCGTGGGCGAACAACCGGATCACTTCATTCAAACACTTGAAACTTTACCTTATGTCAAACAAACGCGACAAGAAGGGCAACATATTTATCTTGAAACGACAGATATGGACGCAACACGTGCGTCTTTATTGTCGCTGATTATAGATAAACATCTTGAGTTGACTCATTTTTCTATCGACAAAACAACACTTGAAGAAATGTTTTTGGAGGTGATTGGATTTGAAGCTTCTTCTGACCATGATTAAAAAAGAGTTACTCATGCATAAACGTAATAATAGTCTCATCTGGTTCCTATTGTCTTTATTCTCTTAGCGATCATGGACCTATCACCACTTACTTCTTACCTGTCATTTTAGAAAATGTTGGTGGAATGCCTGAAGGTATGGCTTTCGAAATACCTGCTGTTCCAGCCAGTGAAGCGTTTGGCCTCAGCTTATCTGAACTGAGTATGTTTGGTGTACTCATTACGATTTTACTAACCGCTTCATCGATCAGCCAAGAACGTCAAACAGGCGTCAGTGAACTATTATTAGTGAAGCCAATCAATGCTTCACATTATATTGGTAGTAAGGCCCTGGCTAAAATGGTTGTGTTTACCGGTGCACTGATCATCAGCTTATTATTTAGTTGGTATTACGTCAGCATTTTGTTTGGCTCTTTATCTGTTATCTATATGATGCTAGCGATAATTTTTTATAGCTGTTGGTTCATCTTTGTCATTAGCCTAACACTCACGTATGCAGCTGTGATTCGCCAACAGTATATGATTGTCGGTGCCACGATTCTTACACTAGCAGCAGGATCGATTATTAATGGGATCTTCCATCATAAAATCCCTTGGTTTTATAACAATTTATCCTCGCTGATTGTAAAGATGCTACAAACGGGAGCCGTATCAACCAATCTCTTATTAAATATTGGATTGCTGCTGGCTACAAGTATTGCCCTCCTTTTACTGAGCTTCAAGTTATTTGACCAAAAAGAACGATTATAATGACTAAAAAACCTGTCTCCTTACATGACTCAACATGTAAAGGGGACAGGCATTTTTCATTTGTCTTGATTTATATAATTGAAATACATTCATTTAATCCTTCACTCTTACAACAGGTAAAGTACAACATCTAAAAGACCCACCAGATTTAATAATCTCATCAAAGGCCACTTCAATGACGTGATAGCCTCTGTCAGCTAGTTGTTTATTCACCGCTTCATTATTAGGTAAACTAATCACTTTTTTATGACCAACCGATAAGACATTCGTACCAAGCGTAAACTGCTCATCAGCTGAGACGTCGATTAAGTTGTAACGTTTTTCTAATAGTGAAACAGCTTCTTCTGTTAGACCTTGGCGATAAATAAGCGCATCCGTTCCGCTAACAATATTAAAGGTGCAATCTAAATGTAAAATATCCCCCGCTAATGATAGTGGATAAATATCATAGTCCGGTAACTGTTGTTTAAGTATATCAATCGCATCATGAGTCGTTCGTTCACTGACGCCAATATAAATGTTTTTCCCATCTATTAAGACATCGCCACCTTCAATCGATGGGCCGGTTAATGGGTGAAACGGTGTGTCATCTTTGTTTAATACATCTGTGAGTATATCCGTCTCTTGTTTACGAATATCACTCGCCATATTAGCAATAAACAAGGTTTGACCTAACGTAAACCCGATATCTCGGGTAAACACCTGTTCATTTAGATGGTCTTTCACCGGAAGGTGATCCACTTCAATCCCTTCTCTTTTTAATACACTCACAAACGCTTGATGTTGATCTGTGGCGACTTTTGTATCTATATTGTCTGATAAAAAATGTTTTTGTGTTTCGTTAATCACTTCTGTGATTGCCATATAAGTAGGTTCCGCCACGATGACGCGGGTTAACCTGTCATATTCCGAATGACATACGGTAGCTTTCTTTGCTGTCATTTGTGTCTCTCCCCTTCAGCTTACTTTTTCACTATTATACCAGATTTTTTCACAAACAAAACTGACAGAACCGTTGTCAAATATAGCTTTATCCAATAACGTTTATCTTTATTCACAAAACAACATGTTTTTCTGATATTACCCACTAAAACGATGGATTTATTGAATAAATATTCAGATAATTTTTCTTCAAAAAAATATCATACGCCCGAGTAAAGAGCGTATGATATTACTTATTTGATGTTTCATTTAGCTTTAGTCCTATTCAGACACCTTTGTTACAACAATCTTATCATCGATGACATCTGCTTTTAAAGCCATGATGTCTGGTTCTTCTAGTAAGACATCGGTAATCCCGTCTTCAAGAGTTTCTTGAATAGCGCGTCGAAGTGGCCGTGCACCAAATTGACGATCATAGCCGATATCAGCTAAATGTTTTTTCACTTTCTCGGTTACTTCAAGTCTATATCCTTGTTCTTTTAGATTCTCTTCTAATTCATTCAGCATCAAGTCTACAATCTTGATTAAGTGCTCTTCTTCTAATTGATTAAAGGTAATAATCGCATCGAAACGGTTTAAGAATTCTGGTTTAAAGTAATCCTTGAGCTGATCAAGTGTTGAGATCGCATCGGTTTCTGTTTTATTAAAGCCAACGTGTAATTCCTTTACGGCACTTCCCGCATTACTTGTCATAATAATGACGGTATCCTTAAAGTTGACCACTCGACCGTGACTATCCGTTAAACGACCATCTTCCATAATTTGCAGAAACATATGCTGGACATCTGGGTGGGCTTTTTCAATCTCATCCAGTAAAATGACGCTGTATGGCTGACGGCGAACTTTCTCTGTAAGTTGTCCTGCCTCTTCATGACCAACATAACCTGGCGGTGACCCGATTATTTTTGAAACGGCATGCTTTTCCATATACTCACTCATATCAAGACGAATCAGCGCGTCTTGATGGCCAAATATTTCTTCTGCGAGTACTTTTGTTAACTCTGTTTTACCGACACCCGTAGGCCCAACAAATAAGAATGACCCAATCGGACGGTGTTTTGATTTTAGACCAGCACGGCTACGACGAATGGCTTTAGCGACTTTATCGACTGCCACTTCTTGACCAATGACTTTCTTTTCAAGATGGCGTTTTAAATCTTTCATCTTTTGTTGGTCATCCGCTTGCATTTTTCTCACAGGTACGCCTGTTTTTTCTTCAATAAGCAGTTGAATGGCTTCTGTCGTCACGTCAATCGAGGGTACACCTTCGTGCGTCGCTAGCTTTTTCTCAAGCTGTAACTCTTTATGTCGCAAATGCGCAGCGGTTTCATAATCCTCTTTTTCAGCTGCCTTTTGTTTCTCCTCAGCAAGGTATTTCAATTCGTCTTCAATCGTTGATTGATCTGACTCAGACAAGGTTAAGTTTAACCGTGCACCTGCTTCATCAATTAAGTCAATCGCTTTATCTGGTAAGAACCGGTCTTGGATGTAACGTTTGGATAAACGCACCGCTTGTTCAATGACCTCATCACTATAAGTAACATGGTGATAACTTTCATAACGCTCCTTAATTCCTTGTAAAATTTGAATCGCTTCTTGTTCTGTTGGTTCCTTCACCATAATCGGTTGAAAGCGACGTTCAAGAGCTTGATCTTTTTCAATTTGTCGATATTCTTTTAACGTTGTGGCGCCAATAAGTTGGAGTTCTCCTCTAGCAAGTGCTGGTTTTAAGATATTACCCGCATCCATTTGAGATCCTTCAGCTGTACCAGCACCCACGAGTAAGTGAATTTCATCAACGAATAAAATGACATTTTGTCGATCCTGGAGTTCACTAATCAGACCTTTCATTCGTTCTTCGAATTGTCCACGGACACCTGTATTGGCGACAAGTGACGCAACGTCGAGTAAATATACCTGTCTATCTTTTAATTTCTTCGGGACGTTACCCTGTGCAATTTTTAAGGCTAATCCTTCCGCAATCGCCGTTTTACCTACACCAGGTTCACCAATTAATACTGGGTTATTTTTATTACGTCGATTCAACGTTTCAATCACGCGTGTCACTTCTTGATCTCGTCCAATAACAGGATCAATGAGACCTTGTTTCGCATGATCGGTTAGATTACGACCAAGCTGATCAAGTAGGCCATCATGGTGATTCGGCGTTTCTGTTTTCACATGTGATTGACGTTTTGTGAAGCCAGATTGTTCTTCAAATGCCGAACCAGATTGTCCGAAGAAGTTAGATGGCTGGAGAGATTCATTGCGGATTTCTTTAAAGCATGTGTCACAGACATGAAGTTGTTCAGTGTGACCATTTATACGTAGGGTCACATTAACATTTGCGGGACGGACTTGACATTTTTGACATTTCATTTTTTCGTTCCTCCTTAGTTCAATCGTATTAATAACGGAAGGTCACTAACGTTTGACTATCTTTGACCTTTCCTGATTATAGTATACTTTGACCTTCTTTGACTTTCAAGTGTTTTGATTCATTTTTTTAATAGACATGTTTATTATGTGTTTGAAAACACCCCAACACGCTAACTTTCTCACCCTTTTGTAGGGTTAAATATGTCGATATTGTGGTATATATACGTATTAGAGCTTACTATTTAAAAGGCGGGATTAAGATGACTTCTATAAAAGATAATTATTATGCGCTCATTGATATTGGTTCGAACACGATGCGCCTGGTTATTTATTTACCGAATGAAGCGGGACGATTTCGTGAAGTCGAAAATGTTAAAGCGGTCGCACGATTAAGAAATCATTTAACGGCGGACGGTTACTTATCGGATGAGGGGCAAACAATCCTCATCGATACATTAAAAGAGTTTGAAGATGTGTTGAAAATATATCCACTGAAACATTTCACGGTCGTTGCGACCGCCACTGTGAGACAAGCTAACAATAAAGCTACGCTCGTTCAAGCAGTGAAAGATCAACTCGGTTGGGACATGCAGATACTTTCAGAGGAAGAAGAAGCTTTTTATGGGTATTTAGCCATTGTCAATTCAACATCTCTCACGGAAGGGGTCACTGTTGATATGGGTGGGGTTCAACTGAGGTGACTTACTTTAAAGACCGGAAACTGATTCATGCGCACAGTTTCTCTTTTGGTACATTAAGTTTACGTCACTTGTACGATGAGAATGTATCAGAAGCAGATAATTTACACACGGTAAAGAGTTATGTTAAAAAAGCCTTCAGCACCTTGAGTTGGTTAGAAGACTTATCCGTGCCCATTATAGCGATTGGTGGGAGTGCGAGAAACGTGGCCCAAATCGATCAAATCGATAAAGATTATCCGATGGCAGGGCTCCATCAGTATCCCATGCTACTGAAAGATTTACATCGGATTAAAGATCATTTACTTAGCCTTTCTAATGAGAAACGAATGAAAGTGGAAGGCTTATCAAAAGATCGAGCGGATATTATCCTACCAGCCATTATGACGTTTGTCACCCTTTATAAACATACCCATGCCGACAGATTTGTCTTAAGTCAAAAAGGATTGCGAGACGGCATTAACTATGAACTGCTCTTTCATAAACAAGAGGAACCTTATTCACCCAATGTGTTAGAAGATAGTTTTCAAGAATTAATCTCAGATTTTGACTTAGATGTGAAACAAGCGTTCCAAGTCCAACATTTAACCCGTGAAATTTTGACTCGCTCGTTCAACATAAAATTAAAGGGCTCACAAAAAAAGATTGGACGTTGCTCAGGCGAGCAAGTTATGTCTTTAACATGGGCGACTACATTGATCATGAGTCAAGCGCCCAGCATACGTTTTACTTATTAAGTAATCGTACGATTGACGGGCTGAGCCATCGCGAAAAACTTGACTTGGCACTTGTCGCCTCGTTTAAAAATAAAACAGTCTTTAAACAGTTTGTCCGCCCTTATAAAAGTTGGTTAACGAAAACCGAACGCAAAAAACTGATGTTACTTGGGGCTTTACTTAAATTTACTTACTGCCTAGATGGAACCAAACGACATGTCATTCATAATATCGACGTTAACGTTAAAAAGAAAAAGATTCTTTTGACCTTAGCTTATACAAAAAATGCCGCTCCTGAAATTTATCAAGCGGAAAAACAAAAGAAACATCTTGAAAAAGCCTTAAAGCGACCCGTAGATTTAACCTTTGTTAAGGATACAAAAGACAAGGAGTGACAATCATGACTGACACGATCACCATAGATGCACCTGAGCACTTCAACAATCGAGAAATTAGTTGGCTACGGTTTAATAAACGGGTGTTAGAAGAAGCAATGGATGAACAAAATCCTCTACTAGAGCGTTTGCGCTTTATCGGTATCTTCTCAAATAACCTTGATGAATTTTTTATGGTTCGGGTGGCAGGATTAAAAGATCAATTTAGAGCTGGATTTAATCGACCCGATAATAAATCCGGCTTAACAGCATTACAACAACTTGAGGCCATTACAAAAGAAGCGCATCCGCTTGTCCAAACGCAACAAGATTATTATCATGTGTTAAAACAACAGCTAGCTGAAGAAAATATTCATATTGGTTCGATTGATAAGCTATCAAAAAAAGAATTAAAGTGGCTAGAACAGCATTTTGAACAGGTCATTTATCCTGTGCTCACACCGTTAGCGATTGATGCTTATCGACCGTTTCCGTTACTACAAAATTTATCATTAAATATTGCCGTCACACTGCATCATCCTGATGAGACAGATAAAAAATTAACCGCCATCGTTCAAGTACCCGCCTTGTTAGATCGCTTTGTTAAAATTAAAAATAAGCACCACTATCTCTTATTAGAAGATGTGATTCGCTACTATATCGATCGCTTATTTACTGGCTACAAGGTGGAGGATACGATTTGTTTTAGAATTACACGTAATGCCGATATGAATATCCACGAAGAGGGCTCAAGAGATTTACTGAAAGAAATTGAGAAGGAATTAAAGAAACGTCGCTGGGGAGTAGCGGTGCGCTTAGAAATCATGGGCGAAAAAGGCGCCCATAATCAGCACTTAATTAACTTTTTAAAATATGTCCTAGAAGTTTCAAATGATGACCTTTACTATCATGGCGGTCCACTTGATTTCACATTTTTATTAAATGTCTATTCACAATTAAAACAGACATTTGAACATTTAGTCTTTCAAACCCTCATCCCCCAACCACCAAAAGAGGTTGAGCCGTTAGTCAATATTTTTGATCAATTACGACGAAAAGATATTATGTTGCATCACCCCTACGAATCATTTGAAGTGATTGTCGATATGATTGAACAAGCCGCACTTGATCCTCAAGTGCTTGCGATTAAACAAACACTCTACCGTGTCAGCGGGGACTCGCCCATTGTGAATAGTTTAAAGCTTGCGGCTGAAAACGGGAAACAAGTGACGGTGCTCGTGGAATTAAAAGCACGCTTTGATGAAGAAAAGAATGTGCAGTGGGCAAAAGCATTAGAAAAGGCCGGTTGTCACGTCATTTATGGTATTACCGGATTAAAAACGCATAGTAAAATTACGCTGATCGTCAGAAAAGAATCGGATCGGATTGAACGATTCGTTCACTTAAGTACAGGAAATTATAATGATCAAACCGCCAAATTTTATACCGATTTATCTATTTTAACGTCACGACGCGAGTTTGGGATTGACGCGACATTGTTTTTTAATTTCTTGAGCGGCTATACATTTAAACCAACCTTCCACCACTTGTCGATGGCACCTTATCACATTCAACATGACTTTATCGACTACATCGAACAAGAAATACGCTATCACGAACAGCATCATGATGGACATATCGTCGCAAAGATGAATGCGTTAACCGATAAACCTCTTATATTAAAATTATACGAAGCATCAAATAAAGGGGTGAAAATCGACTTGATTGTGCGTGGTATTTGTTGTTTAAAACCAGGGATAAAAGGGGTGAGCGAAAACATTACCGTGACCAGTATTGTCGGTCGTTTTTTAGAACATAGTCGTATTTATTATTTCCACCATCATGGGGAAGAAAAAGTCTTCTTGGCTTCATGTGATATGATGACACGTAATATGGTCAAACGGATCGAATTACTTTTCCCTGTGCTAGACCGGCGTCATAAAAAACGCGTGATGGATGTATTAACAGTACAACTGGCTGATAACCAGAAAGCACGTTTTCAATTACCGAATGGTTGTTACGAATATAAACATCAACCAAGTGACCAAGCAATTTCAAGCCAGCTATCCCTCTTTGACTTAGCCTATCAATCATCCATTCATTAAGACATGATTAATTGAATGAAGCCCGTTAATCACAATTAAAGTGACGAACGGGCTTTTCATTACCAAAATATCGTATGAGCTTTTTCCTTAAAAACAAGTTCATCTAACGTACCAAAACGATACCCTTGTTGTTTAGCTTCATGGATAATGGCACGTAGTGCCAGAAGATTATCCTCTGATACCGCATGCATCAAGATGACTGCTCCTGGATGGAGTTGATTCATGACTTGATTATAAGGATACTCATAACCTACCTCTTGGTCTTCATGCCAATCAACATAAGCGATTGACCAAAACATTTGACGGTAACCTAAATCACTCGTCCATGATAACGTCTGTTCATTGAAAATACCCTTAGGTGGACGCATATACATCATTGTCACATCTGGAATCAATAACTGAATCGCTTTTTCTAAAGACTTAATTTCCTCTTTAAATGACTGTTCTGTTAATGTCGTTAAATCATAGTGATGATACGTGTGGTTTCCTATCAAATGATTTTCCTCAGCCATTCGTTTGACGATATTTGTGGCACTTCGTACGTAATGACCGGTCACAAAAAAACAAGCCGGCACACTTTCTTCCTTTAATACATCTAATATCCCCTCGGTGTAGCCTTTTTCATAACCATGATCAAAGGTAAGATAAATAACCTTTTCTCCTGATCGATCAAGATAATAACCTTCGCCTTGCTCTAGTAACGATTGATAGTGTCCAATCTCTGGTGGCTGATTATTTTCCCCGCGCTTATAACCAAATCCATACGCATAGATTGGCGTATGGAATACAGTCGTCATCAAGGATCCAATCATGAGTAATAGGATACATGTCGTTACTTTAACCCATACATTCTCTGACATAAAAAACACCTCATTTCACCGTTTTTATTAACGTGTGAATGAAGGATGTTTTTTATACATAGATCACTGTTATTTATGATTCTCTAATTGTTTTGACATACATAGCGTTCCCGTTTGTTCGCAATGTTTTTTTAATGGACAGGCAGCGCACTTACTTTGCTTTCTTAAACGGATATGGCGGACAAAAACAAGGCAGGCATAACCAAAAATAACAAACCCAATCAATATATCTAACATACAAACGCCTCCAGAATCTTATTAGATTAAACGAACAGCTGGCCGCCTTGATAAATAATGAAAGATAACACATAAGCTAGTGCTAAAGCGTAGACGACACTAAAGATCGCGAGTCGTTTCGAATGTGTTTCTTTTCCAATCACTGCTACTGTCGCTAAACACGGGACGTAAAGCAAAATAAACACCATGAAACTATAGGCCGATAGTGGACTAAATGCTTGTAATAAGACATCATTTAGTCCCGCTTCAGGTACAGCATAAATAATGGTCACCGTCGATACGACGACTTCTTTTGCGAGAAAACCCGTTAACAAAGCAGCCGCTGCTTGCCACGAACCAAAACCAAGTGGTGAAAGAAGCGGACTGATGATGCCACCAATAAGCGCAAGATAACTATCGTCCATCGGTACACCGATACCATTTGGTCCTGTATAAGTAAGCAACCAAATAAAGACAGATCCCGCAAAAATAAATGTCCCCGCTTTTCTTACAAAACCTTTTCCTTTTTCCCACGTACTGCGCCAAAGTGTCTTTAGTTGCGGCAGGCGATAAGGCGGTAACTCAACAATAAACAAAGACGTGTCTTCTTTATAAAGAGTGCTAGAAAACCATTTGGCGAGGATTAACGCTAAGACAACGCCGAGTACATACAGTGATAAGACAATGAGTGCTTGATGGTTACTAAAAAACGCACTCGCAAAGAGCGCATACACCGGTAACCTTGCTGAACATGACATAAGGGGTGTTAATAAAATCGTTAACGTGCGTTCTTTTGGCTGTTCAATTGTTCGGCACGCCATGACACCAGGCACGTTACACCCAAAGCCTATAATCATAGGAATAAACGATTTTCCGCTTAACCCAGCACTTTGCATCATTCGGTCCATAACCGTTGCCACGCGAGCCATATAACCAGAGTCTTCTAATAACGAAATAAAGAAAAACAATATAAAAATTTGCGGCACAAAGACTAATACACCAAAAACGCCACCGATGATCCCATCTAATACGAGCGCTCGAATAAAGGCCGATGCATCAATCGCATCAAGTATCATGATAACACCAGACGTCAAAGGCCCAGAGAAAAAGGCATCAAGTAAATCCGATAGTGGAAAACCTAGCCAATCAAACGTTAGCATAAACATCACATACAACAAGCCTAAAAAGATAGGTATGCCTAAAAAGCGATTGGTCACGAATCGATCGACCGTCTCAGTTAACGTCGGTTTATTTCTGTCGTTTTCCCTCATAGTCGCTTGCAGCAACTCGACAATATAGTGGTCTCTTACTTGAAACAACTGTCGACTCAAGGTAAGACCTGATATATCCTGTATCTGTGTATTTGCCTCGAACTTAATGCTTTCACAGCGATCAACATTCTCTCTCTGACTCAAATAGTCAATCACTACGGGATTGTCATCTAAATACTGCAGCGCTAACCACCGTTGATTCATTATTTCACTCGGCATAAGTGGTATTAACTTTCCTAACGCTTCTTCAATCACTAACCCATAATCTAATGTGAGTGGTTTTGATTGATGTTGATGTGAGCGTTCTACCGCACGCACCAACTGATCAATGCCTTGTTCCTTTCTAGCAATAATCGGCGTAATAGAGGTGCCTAAATAATCGTTCATTTGACCGATATCAATCTGTTTGCCTCGTTGTTTAGCCACATCCATCATATTTAAACCCACCACAACTGGCTTGCCGTATTCTAACAACTGAACGGTTAATTGAAGTTGACGCTTCAGTTGTGAGGCATCAACAATATTGATCAATACATCACAATCATCTGTTAACAAAAAGCGAGTCACGACCGCTTCATCTTTTGATAATGGATGGAGAGAATAGATCCCTGGTAAATCAATCAATTCACCATTTAAGTATTTAAGTTGACCTACTTTCTTTTCAACGGTCACACCGCTCCAGTTACCTACATATTCATATGAACCGGTCAAAGCATTAAATAACGATGTTTTTCCCGTATTCGGATTACCTATTAATGTGGCCTTCATATTTTACTCACCCGAATGGCTTTTAAATCATTCTGCCGCATACTAATACATTGTCCCCCGCATTCAATCATACACGGGCCACCAAAGGGTAATTTATTTTTCATGCATACTTTGCACGCTTCACTAATGCCTAAATGATGGAGACGCGCTTGAATAAGAGCATGGGTCTCTTTTAAATCCAGAATTTGTGCGGATTCACCTATCTTTAATTCATGTAAATAAAGCATCACGTGCCTCCTCTTAGATGGTAATGAGAATCATTATTAATTACACTCTCATCATATTATGAATGACGGAGGAGGTAAAGCTTTTCTCTTCGTCGTTCACAAAATGTCCATATTCATTCTCGAAAAAGGCAGATAAGCATGCTCGATGTAGAATTGAAAGAATAACCGTCTACTTATAAAAAAATAGTTATCAAAAAAGACAAGCCCTGGGTAAGGCTTGTCTTTTCTCATTTTAATTTCTTTTCCATCGATTCAATCATCTCAATAAGGCGATCAATATCTTCTAGAGAGGTTTCACTCGGTTCGAGCTCATCTAACTGTTGAAGAAAAGCTTCTAGCTGTTGTTTTAGTTGTTGAATTTTTGGATTTTCTGGCATGAAAAAGCTCCTTTATGATATAAGTCTCTCTTATCGTACATAAAAAGCAGTAACCTGTCTAGTATGTTATAATAACTACCGAGAAATAGATAGTTAGGAGGACACATATGTCGATAAAACAAATAAATGAATTACTAGAAGCGATTTTAGAAAATAACATAACCCAATTAATCATTGGTGGTTTAGTCATCTTCTTTATCGCCGTTTTCTTACAACGCGTTGTACGTTCCGTTCTTAGTCGGACGAAGTTAATGGACGGTAAAGAGTCAGACACCGTAATTTCTCTACTACAATCCATTATTAAATATATCGCGGTCATCGGCTTTTTATTGTTTGCCTTAAGCGTCTTTGGTTTAGATGTTGGTGGCATGTTGGCAGGTGCTGGGGTGCTCGGTATTATTATTGGTTTTGGTGCCCAAAGTCTCGTTCAAGACTTACTGGCGGATTCTTTATTGTGTATGAGAAACAACTCCAAAAAGGTGACTGGGTTATTGTCAATGAAGCACATGAAGGTGTCGTTGAAGAAGTTGGTTTTCGCGTATTAAAAATTCGCGACTGGTCAGCGACGATCATCTCAATCAACAATGGCCAAGTCAGAAGCGTTGAAAACTTCAATAAAAATAAGATGCGCGTCATCGAACGTGTAACCGTCAGTTACTACGAAGACCCTTCTCGCGTATTACGTATACTAGAAGAAATTTGTGATGAGCTCAATGACGAATTAAAAGATTATTTAAAGCAGAATGTCTCAGGTCAACCCATTGAACCCTTTACAGTACTTGGTGTGGACTCTATCAATGACCAACATCAAGGGTATCGCTACATTATTTCTGGTTTGGTCGGTGATTTAACTTACTTCGGTAATGCCCGAAGTGTAAGAACGGTTATTGCCAAGCATATGTATAAAAACAACGTTAAGATGCCCCAACAAACGATTCATATCACCGAAACATACAACCGCAATGAGCAGTAAAAGGCTCGTTGTGGTTGTTGTATTTAATTCATTACCTTAAAAGCCCCTTCATCAATCCATGTCGTATCGATTTCTGCCTTCACTATATTTTTAACAATTAAATGCGGTTGATTCTTTTCTATCTTCAGATAGACATCCGCAGTTGTTGTTTGACCAGTAATATTAACGCCTGATATAAATACGCGGGTAGATGAGGTGAACACCATTGTCTCTTGTAATGTCATTGTACGGTCTAATGTCACTTCGTTAGTTAAGTGGTCGAGTTCATCCGGTCGTATATAAATCAATACATCCAGTAGCTCACGTTCTTCCTCGATAGTTATATGCTTCATTTTCTTCAACTCAAGTATATTGTCATCCATTTTAAGAACATCGGCCGTCAGTTCAATAAAGTACGGAACAGGTTGAATGTCATCAATCTGGCATGTCAACAACCATCTACCGAGAAAAATTGAACCTTCTACCTAATGTGTAAAAAGCGGTCGTGTACTGACTTTTATTAAGTGTCTCAATTAATTCTGGATTATCTATAGGCACTTTTAATGTCTCATACCATGACTCTGTCATGTCCGTTGGCATGAGGACTGTATTATTTTGATTAATACTTTTAAAAGGCTCTTCTCCCTTTGTTAGTAAAACAAGAATACTCATGCAACAGAGTATGATACCTAGACAGACAGAACTTATTATGAGTCTACGTCTTTTCAATCCCATCCCTTCTTTCTTTTAACGCTTGTATTCATAGTGTATGACGTTAAAAAGAAAATATGAGGTGATATACTTTAGGTATTCGCGCCTGATTTTAATCCAAATTAAAAAGCATGTACGACAAAAAGACAAGTCGTCTTTTCGTAATACATACTTTCTATCAACGGATTATCTCAGCGATACAATTTCTAATGTCTCATCAATTTCGACACTATTTTCTAACGCGCGGCTAATCATGCAACGTTGTCTCGCTTGTTCTAGTAACCGGTACAGTTTATCAATATTTAAATTACGCCCTTTAACAACAAAGTGTAATTTAATCTTTGTCATTTTATGATCATCTTTTGGATCTTTTTTCACTTCTGTACGAATAAAAAAGTCATCCACGTGCGTATGATGCAATTCCAATAGATCCGTAAACTCTTTTGCGCTGGATCCTGCGATGGAAGCCACTAATAAGTGTTCTGGCTTATAACCGTGGTAAGGATCTTCAGAAATATCTAAAATACCATATTCCACTTCGACGCGAATACCTTCTTCTTTAAATTTAAATAACATAAGATCGACTCCCTTTCTTTCGATAGTTTTCTTTTCCCTATATTAAGGTATGATAAGCATCATTCTCTCTTTCTTATAGCTTATCCAATTATGATTATAGTCGGTTGATCTTCATTTGATGACTCAGTTGAAGATTCAATCTTTCTATTATTATTTAGTTTATCACTTTTTTATTCCTGATGCTCAGATAAACACTTGGATTTTTTCACTTTTTTTTACACTTTCTCATACATTTCTTCGTCTAAAGTCACTTGTCTTTTTAAAGTAAACATATTAAAGTAAGACTGTTGTCTTAATTTACTGTGTATTTGGAGGAAGTACGATGTCTAAATCAATGCGTTTTAATATATTAATCAGTTTTGTTACCATCTCAGGTTTTACTCAAGGAATGTTATTACCGCTTTTAGCGATTTTATTAGAAGATATGGGGGTCTCTTCTAGTATGAATGGCTTACATGCGACAGGGCTATATATTGGTGTGCTCATAGCGTCACCATTTATGGAGAAACCATTACATAGGTTCGGTTACAAACCGATGATTGTCACTGGTGGGGCGTTAGTGTTTATTTCTTTATTACTGTTCCCGGTATTTCCTTCACTACTTGCTTGGTTTATCCTAAGACTGGGTGTCGGTATAGGGGACCATATGTTGAATTTTGCGACACAAACGTGGATCACATCTTCAACCCCTCAATATAAACGCGGAAAAATCATTGCCATCTATGGACTGTTTTTTAGTCTAGGCTTTGCACTCGGTCCATTCATGTTAAAGCTCGTTAAAGTACATCAACATTTACCTTTCTTGCTCGCTAGCTTTTTCTGTTTCGTTGCTTGGATCTTTGTGCTATTTATTCAAAATGATCACGTTGAACAAGACGACGCTATTCAAACCATTCAAGTCCAATCGACATTTTCCCGCTTTGGGCTGACCATTAAACTCGCTTGGTTAAGCTTACTTGGCCCTTTTGCTTATGGCATTTTAGAAGCTGTCTTACACGGTATCTTTCCTGTATATGGGGTTCGAATTGGTTATTCTGTGGATACAATCGCTTATATCATCCCACTGTTCTCAATCGCCACGCTCTTTACACAAGTACCTTTAGGCACACTTAGTGATAAGATTGGGCGAAAGAAAATGCTAGCCATGGTAACATCTACAGGGACTGTTATCTTCTTTCTCGGTGCCGTCTTTGAACATCATTTTTTTGTTATTATTTTAACCTTTATAGTAGCCGGTGGCTTACTAGGTTCACTCTTTTCAATGGGGGTCTCTTTTATGACCGATTCATTACCTAAACAGCTCTTGCCAGCTGGGAATATTATGTGCGGCATTAGTTTTAGTTTAGGAAGCATGATTGGCCCGTACTTTGGTGGTTCAGTCATTCAACACTTCCCACAAGTGTCTCTGTTTTACAGTTTAGCAGTGATGCTACTGGTCATTTCGCTGCTTTTCATTTTATTTACACCAAAAAGAGTGATGGAAAACAATTAAATCCACTAATTAAAAATATGATCATGAATAGTAAAAATGAGCGGCTTGCTATAAGCGGCTCATTTTTACTATTCTCTGTCTAATTTTTTTCAACAAACTTAGAAAATCTTTTTTCTAACCGTTCTTGGAAAGCGCTGATGACAATACTCAGTGGCCAGTAGATCATAGCGACTAATATATACATCGTTAAAAAATCAAAGGAACGTCCACTAGCAATCTGTGTTTTTTGAAACAATTCTGGCACTGTAATAACAGCGGCAAGTGACGTAGCTTTCACTAAATCTAAAAAGATATTTGTTAGTGGCGGTAAGGCAATCCGCATTGCTTGTGGTAAGATCACTCCCGTGACTGTTTGACGGTAATTCAAACCAAGTGATTGAGCTGCTTCCCACTGCCCATGCTCCACACTGTTAAGAGCTGCTCGATTGACTTCAGCGATATAAGCCGTTGCATTTAGACCAAATCCAATCACCGCCGCTTGAAAAGCAGAAAACTCAATGCCGACCGCTGGTAAACCAAAATAAAGAATAAATAAGAAGACTAATACGGGTGTCCCGCGCATAAACGATATATACACACGTGCCGGTAACCGAAACAGTTTTCGTTCACTTCCTCGTAACAGAGCAACGGGAAGACCAAGAGCCAGACCAATCGCCATACTAAGGAAAGACACCGCGATCGTCATCGGTAATCCTGAAAGGATCAGCGGTAAATTCTCAATGGCTTTATCTAGATTAAAAAAAACTACGTGTAATGTCATCATCTTTACCGCTCCCTTCCTAATCTATTAATTAAATATCTAATCCTTCAATGATCTCAACATCGGCTTCTGTCTGTTCTGAAGCATCTTCACCGTAGAACTCAATCGCAATGTCTGATAATGTCCCATCATCACGCATTGCTTGTAACGCTTCGTTTACGGCTTCTTCAAGTGCTGTTTCACCTTTTTTCATGACAAGTGCTTGTTCGGTTGGGTGAAACTTTAAATCTGGATGCATCATAATATCGAAATCAGGAAAAGCTGCCACACCAAACTTAATTAAATAATAGTCATTTACAACGACATCCGTTCGCCCGATAGAGACATCTCTTAAGTAAGCTTCATTACTCGCATTACCATAAGTTCTAACCTCTGCCCCGAAGTGTCGAGCGATTTCAGACGAAATCGTTGTTTCCCCACCGCCATTAATTTTTCCTGCTAAATCTTCAAGAGAACGCACACCAGAGTAATCACTTTTCTTACAACCATTGTTGAATAGGAATATTTATATGGTTCAGAAAAAGTAAAGGTTTCTTTTCGGTTCTTTGTGGCTGAAAAATCATTAGCTGCTAAATCAACGCGTCCTGTATCAACAGCTGGTAACATGCCATCTACACTCATAATCTCAAACTTAACGTCTACACCTAAACGACGTCCGACTTCACGTGCCACTTCCACGTCAAAGCCAGTTAACTCATCTTGATCATTATAGTATGAGGCCGCAATCAATGTGCCTGATGTTGCTACAGTAAGCACACCTTCTTCTGTTATCTCATCGTATAATGTTGTCTCTTCTGAGCAGGCACTTAAGACAACGACACCCATAAACAAAACCATCGCAAGTATCTTTTTCAACTTTTCCATCCCCTTTGTAAATTTTCTGATAACATTCTTTAACGCTTTTCACTATATCAACTATTCAGAGGCAATGCAATAGAAAAACACAAACTGTACTATATTTTTTCTTGATTTCTGTATTATAACAAATCGGACTGTCTTGACACCTGTGTCACAAAATGTTCACATTTATTCTACTATTATCTTCTGTATCTTGTATTTTTTAAAATACTTGTTATACTTATTTTATAATCATTATAATTTATAATATTCATTATAAACACATATACATCATATAAATAAAGGATTTATGTATCATTCAAATGATTTTAATTCTCAATTAGAAAACGGAGGGGTTATAAATGAGTGAACTAACTAAAAAGATTACAAATAACAATAAGAATCATTCTCAATTAGTACAGGGGGTGTTGGCTAAAGGGCGAAAACATAAGGAATTAATCGCTGCCTTAGTTAGCGGCATGCTGATTTTAATGGCGTGGGCGTTTCACGATTCCTTGCCAGAAGGACGTTACATTACCTTAAATGTTCTTGCCTTTTTCATCGGTGGATATGCTAAAGCGAAAGAAGGCATCACCGAAACACTAGCTGATAAAACGTTAAACGTTGAACTATTAATGATTTTGGCAGCCATTGGGGCGGCCATTATCGGCTACTGGGTGGAAGGGGCGATTTTGATTTTTATTTTCTCCCTTTCAGGTGCCATGGAAACGTACACGATGCAAAAAAGTGAACGTGATTTATCAAATTTAATGCATTTACAACCGGATCAAGCCTTACGGATTAATAACGGTAAGGAAGAACTTGTTTCCGTTGATGCTCTTCGGATTGGTGATTTGATCTATGTCAAACCAGGAGAAAGAATGCCTGCCGATGGTAAAATAGTGAAAGGTAAAACAGCGATTGATGAAAGTGCCTTAACAGGTGAATCTATTCCTGTCGAAAAATCAATCGATGATCCTGTCTTCACTGGGACCATGAATCAGAGCGGCAGCTTAACCGTTAAAGTAACAACGGATAGTAGTGAGTCATTTGTTCAAAAAATTATGACGCTTGTGCGCTCAGCACAATCAGAAAAATCTCCTGCTCAATTATTCATTGAACGCTTTGAAAACATTTATGTTATATCACCTTAGCTGTCACCGCATTCATGATGGTGTTACCTCCTTTTATTTTCGGGTGGAGTTGGAATGAAACGTTTTACCGGGCCATGATCTTACTCGTTGTTGCTTCCCCTTGTGCACTTGTTGCTTCTATCACACCTGCAACATTGTCGGCTATTTCGACAAGCGCTAGACGCGGCATGCTCGTAAAAAGTGGCGTTCACTTAGAAAATTTTGATAAAGTATCCGCTATTGCGTTTGATAAAACAGGCACACTGACCGTTGGACGACCGGAAGTCACAGATTTTATCACGAAGGACGAAGAAGTAGATGAAGCGATTGTTAAGCGGATTGTTCAAATCGAAAAAGGCTCTAGTCACCCACTTGCTGAAGCGATGATAAGGTTTAGTAAAACGTATCTCGACCCAACCATCATTGAAGCTTCAGATGAGATGACTGAGGTGACAGGTAAAGGGGTTAAAGCAGCATTTGATGGTGATGAGTGGGCAATTGGGAATGAAAAATTATTCACTGCCTCAGCGGATAATTGGTACAGTGAACAAGCAAATATCTTAAAAGAACAGGCAAAAACGCTTGTCTATATAATGAAAAATAATGACGTCGTGGCGATTGTTGCCCTAAAAGATGACATCCGACAAGATACCATTGAAGCCATTAAAACTTTTCAATCACTTGGTATCGAGACTATCATGTTGACAGGCGATAATGAGAAAACGGCTGAAGCAATCGCAAAAGAAGTAGGCTTAGACCGATATGTCGCTAGCTGTATGCCTGAAGATAAAGTCAATGTTTTAAAGACGTTAAAAGAGGAATTTGATACGATTATGATGGTTGGCGATGGTATTAACGATGCCCCTGCTCTTGCGACGGCACATATTGGCGTTGCTATGGGAGCTGGTACAGACGTGGCCTTAGAAACAGCCGACATTGTCCTAATCAAAAACAAACTGGCTAAATTAGTGGATCTTTTTAGTTTGTCAAAACGGATGAATACGATTGTGAAACAAAATATCTTCTTTTCTATTTCGGTGATCATTTTGCTTATCGTGTCAAACTTATTCCAATTCATTAATCTGCCGCTTGGCGTTGTTGGACACGAGGGAAGTACGATTCTTGTTATTTTAAACGGGCTCCGTCTACTCAAATTTAAACAAGCCCCTCTTCATGGGTAAAACTTGTATTTGTCTATCATTAACAAAAAGAAGCAAGCGATAAATGTGCATGCACACGCCTCGCTTACTTCTTTTTCTTATCCTCTTATTAGTCTGCTAGATTTTGATGAAAAGCACGTTTTTCACTATAGAGCTTCCGATCAGCATATTGATATATTTGTTCTGTCGATTCAGAGCCATTTCGGATCGATACACCTGAACTAAATGATAATTGTTGAATATATATTTCATCATATTGTCGCAAGACTTGTTTGATCTTTTTAGAGTAGTCATCGGTAGTTAACACTTCTTCCGTTACCACAACAAACTCATCCCCACCTAAGCGAGATACGAGTGCTTTCTTATCAAAAACTTGTTTAAGGGCTTGACCAAAGGCAATTAATGTTTGATCTCCTGCGTGGTGACCATACGTATCATTTACTTTTTTAAAATGATTAAGGTCAAACAATACGAGGGTAAACGGTTGATTACTTTCAATGAGATGACCAACAAACATTTCATAGCTTTGACGATTATATAATTTCGTTAAATGATCTTCCTCTGTTGCTTGTGACTCTAAGAAAATATAGGCAACTAAAATACCGAGTACGACGGATGTCCATGAAAAGTAGAGTCTTGAATTAAACAATTGAACGACCATACCTAGAATCGGCAACATAAAAAACCAGATAAAAATCTGTTGGGCCTGTCTTGTCACAAGATGACGATGGCGGTATAGTGATACAAGCATATACATATATATACTTGCGAGCACCACATAATGCACATCTTTAAAATCACCACTTGAATAACTATTTGTCACTGGATCTACACTAAAATAAATCGGATGATACCAATTGATGATAAGAATAACGATCGTAAATATACTCCATTGTTGATAAAACAACCGTTTACTCAATCGCTTCGGATTGTGAAAGGTATGATAATCTACATAACTCATCAATAGACCACCTAATAGTGGACCGACAAGAAATAACATGACGTTACTTCCGTACTCTAACGAGTAACTAAACGGAAACAACTTCCCGTCAAACATCCACGTCAATGGCTCAACAATGATCGCCACTGCTGAAACAAGCATAATAATCCCCAACAAGAACTTACCATAACTCTTTACCTTTAGTTTTAATTTAATCATGACGTATAAAATCACCACAATAAAGAGTGCAAATACGTTCAATTGGAATTGAACAAAATACCCCATACCCCCACCTGCTCACCTATAGAAATGTAATTATTCCGACTATTAAAGATTGAAAACATTGCTTTATTGCTATGGACTCACCTCTAAAAAAGCTGCTACTTATTTTTTTTAGATGATTATTGAGCCTGTGGTTAGAAAAAATATTGACCTCACAAAAGCGATCAATATCTTTTCTCCCTAGTTTATTAGACGATATTATTTATCGTCTTGTTTATTTATAGGTTCATCAACTTCTATTAACTGTTGTTTTTCTCTCTTCATCACCGCTGTTTGATTCGCTGCTGCATTTGTAGTCACAGATGGATCATTTGTTTCTGTCACAATGCTTGTTTTAGTTATTTCATGTTTACTTGAGGGGTGAGATTGATCTTTCTTCTGATGTTTTTTCCGATTCTTTTGACTAGAACGTCCCCGATATTTAGCGGTTAAAGCATTGATTTCTCCACCAGTAATCACGACAATGCCTGTTATATAGAACCAAAACATTAAAATAATGATACCACCAAGACTACCATAGGTAGCTGAGTAATTACCAAAATTATTCACATAAAAGCTAAAACCAAATGAAGCTAATTGAAAGCCAAGCGTCGCAAATAATGCACCGTAAATCGTATCTTTGATATAGACTTTAGCGTTTGGAGCTAAGCGATATAAATATAAGAAAACGATAAAGAATATTGACGAAGAAATGACCCATCTTAACATGTTCCATACATCAATAAATGTCTCTGATGCACCGAAGAAAGAGAAAATATACACCCCGATTGCCCGACCAAACACAGGTAATAGTAACGCGACAAGGATAAGAATCAACATCGATACAAGCAGTAAAATCGCAATCAGACGCCCGACTAAAAATGATCGATTTTCTTCAACATCATAAGCTTTATTTAACGAGCGCATCACCGCATTAATGCCATTCGAAGCAGACCACAGGGTACCAATAATACCAATAGATAACAACCCTCCACCACTTGCATCGACAACTTGATCTAAGTTTGATTCAATCAAGCTCATAGCTTCCCCGGGAATATAGCCACTCAAGTCAGAAATCAGTGATGCGGCATCAATCGGAAAGTAACCAACAAGTGTCACAAGAAAAATTAATAATGGAAAGAGTGAAAGTAAAAAGAAGTAAGCCATTTGCGCAGATAAAGAAGTGACTTCATCTTCGGTAAAGTTTTTAAATAAATCTATCCCGAATTGCTTCATCTTTTTTAAGTGGACATTCTTCATCTTGCCTGCCTCCTTTATATTATTACTTCTTACTCTATTTTTTCTTCAATGCTGTCTAACAGATTTTCTACCTTATCTACAGATTGAACCGTAAGGTCTAAAGCCGTTTCTGATAAATCCATCATCCAAGCAAGTTGTTTATGACATTGATGCATAAGTTCAGCCGGATGTTTCGAATAGTAACGACATTCTGTCATACGTTGGTCAAGCGTTTCTTTACATTCTAATCGGACATTTTTATCTAGTAAACTAATGGCGGCACCTGTTAGTGCTCCTAGTGCGATAAAACCTATCATTTTTTTATTACGCATTTTTCTCACTCCTATTATTTAGATTCTTTTAGTATGTCTGTTAATAATTGATGAGCACCTAACTCAATTAATTCAAATGTTTCATCAAACTTACCCGTATGATACGGATCGGGTACTTCTTCTAAATCCCCATCGACGACATCCATATAATTGAAGACTTTAGCCGTTGGTGCTTGTTCTCTTAAAGTCATCACGTCTTGATAATTTTGATGATCCATCGTGATGATGTAATCAAACGCATCCAAATCGGCATGTTTAATTTGACGCGCTGTCATTCCCTCATAAGAAATACCTGCTTCATCTAACTTATCACGCGTGCCAATATAAGGCGGCTTACCTTCATGCCAATTCCCAATCCCAGCAGAATCAATATCAAATTGATCAGCTAGCCCTTTCTTTTTAACTAAGTCTCTAAAGTAAGCTTCTGCCATCGGTGAACGGCAAATATTACCGAGACAAACAAATAATACCCTTATCATAGTATATACCACCTTTTTTTATAGATTACACTTCATTATAGCTAAAAATACCTTAAGTTAAAAATATTCAACTTTCTAAAAAACAAGTGATCCCTTCATCACGATACTTTGCGGATGAATGATCACTTGTTTTTCTAATAGGCTTTTAATATTCTATTCTCAATGTCTATCGCTTTCACCGGCTTACTGTAGTAGTAACCTTGATAGAAATCGCAGTGCTCTGCTTTTAATAACGTTAGCACGTCTTCATCCTCCACACCTTCTGCGACAACTCTTAAACCAAAATTATGCGCCAATTGAATCATCGCCTTTACAATGGCAGCACTACTTTGTTCTTTAAGGGCACTTCGAACAAACGACTGATCAATTTTCAAATAGTTAATCGGAAATTGTTTTAAATAGCCGAATGAAGAATAGCCTGTGCCAAAATCATCGATGGAAAGAGAAATACCCATACGTCGTAAGCAGTTCATTGTTAAAATACATTCTTCTGTATTCTGCATCACACTATTTTCTGTAATCTCAATTTCTAAAAAGTGCGGGTCCATCTTTGTTTCTGAGAGGATCTTTTTCACTTTTTCAGCAAAGTCGGTTCTTTGTAACTCAATTGCCGACACATTCACGGCGATTCGAATCGGCCGGTAACCTTGTTTCACCCACGTTTGATGTTGATGACACGCTTCTCGAATAACCCATTCGCCAATTTGAGTAATCACGCCTGACTCTTCTGCAAGTGGAATAAACTTTGCTGGTGAGACAGGTCCTTTTTTCGGATGTACCCACCGTATCAGCGCTTCAAGGCCGATGACTTCACCTGTAATAACATTAATTTGCGGCTGATAATAAAGTTCAAATTCATTATTATGCAGGGCCTTTCTAATATCAGCATCCAAAATTAAGTTTTCGTTATAATCCTCCTCCATCGTTTCAGAGAAAAATAGCGTATGATTGCGACCGTTAAGTTTACAATAATGAACGGCAACATTCGCATGTCGCACAAGGTGTTGTTCTGTTGTCGCATCAACTCCAAACCGACTAACACCGATTGAGGCTGAAATAAACATATCCTGACGATGTGATGTTACAGGTTTATTAATCGCTTGAATCATTCGATTCGTCAAATCTTTTAACTTATCTTCATCACCAGTCGTAATAATCGCAAACTCGTCACCACCGTACCGGTAAAGCGTATCTCCATCTGTTAATTCAGCTCGAATTCGGTTAACAACCGCTTGAATGACATCATCCCCTATCACTTCACCAAGGGTGTCATTAATGTTTTTCAATTTATCAATATCACAAATTAACAAGGATAAATCACGTGGTTTGTGACGCAAATAATCTGTCAAATCCTGTTTGAATTTTTCTCTATTCGGTAAATCGGTCAGTAAGTCATAGTAAGTTAATCGATTGGCCTTTTTTTCTGCTTCATCGAGTGATGTCACATCACTCGAGCTCCCCACTACTTCAATGACTTGTCCCTTCTCAACGATTGGGACGAGGGTTGTTAGTAAAGACATCTCTTTATATTGATGTTTAAATCGGACTTCTTCACCTTCAAATGCCCGCTCAAAGTAGGAGGTTAAGATTGGCTCTTGACTAAAGAAAACCTCATGACCTGTCACGATTTGATCAAATGATGGTGACAATTTCCGAATCAATTTCCCTTCAAATAGTCGAAAGCGATAACGGTTCACCGTTTTATCTCTATTTACTCGAAAGGTCAAATTCATCACATGACTTAACACTTTTCGGTAATCATCATCTAACTGCTCTAAAATTGCTTTATCACTCTTTTTCACATCGGTGATATCGGTTCGAAACACAATAAATTGATACGGTTTTTGGTTTTTGTCAAGAATCGGAATAATCGTTGTTCGATACCAAAAAACATCATTGGTTTTTGCGGCTGTGGCTATATCGCCTGTCCATACATCACCTTGTTGAATGGTTTGCCACATATCATTATAAAATTGATCATCATGGACCTTTGCATGTAGCATGCGATAATGGTGATCAATAAGTTCTTCTTGTAAGTAACCCAAGTGTTCAGCAAAATCTTGATCACAATAGGTTAAATAACCTTTTTCATCCAAAAGAATGATATCAAATGTTCGACTCACAATCTTATTCAATTCGTCGGTTGAAAAGACTTTAGTAGAGACATATGTATAAAGGTGTTTTTTTAATTCATCTTCAGCAAGCTGTTGTTCTTTAAATTGTTCAAGTAATTGACTCAATGTTTGTTGCTCTAACATGTCTGTAATAGATGGGTTCGTCATAGCATCACCTTTGGCTCATTGTAATTTATTGGTTATATTGGATTCTTTACCTTTTATCTCTTACTAGTATAACGAATCTTCATATTAAAACCTAGTTGTTATCGTAAAAATAACTTAAAAAACAGTCTTCAACGTCTTCATCCAACGAAATTTAAACGTCTATGTACTTATATCGACATTTAAACCATAATCTTTAGAACGTTTTCATTCATTCTTCATTATTTTACTCACCTAGATTTATAGACTCTACTGAAAAAGCAACCGACAGCAAAGTGAGGTCGATTGCTTTTTACACGTGATTATTTAAATATGTCGATCAAGAATCTATATCTACAAATGACTTTTCACTCGCTCGTAAATAATATCGGCTACTTTCTGTGACTTTAAGTCTTTGTATACGTCTGGCATCAACGGTTTTCCAATCGTTAAAGATACATCTGCTTGTTTCATTTTTCCATCATTAGCTTCAAGCATAAGATATGTCCCATTAATTGTCACCGGCACAATCGGCACTTCTGCTCGAGTACCTAACCTTAAACTACCGGACTTAAACGGCACGATTGGTCCACCTTTTGAGCGGGTACCTTCTGGAAAAATAACCATCGACTGTCCCCTTTTAAGACTGTTCACACCATCTTCTATGACTTTAATCGCCGCACGGCGATTACTTCGATCAATAAAGACACATTGCAATTCTTTCATCCAACTTCGAATAATCGGGATTTTTTTAATTTCTTTTTTCGCAATAAACCCAATCGGGCGTTCCATATAACCGAGTAGTAAAAGAATATCAAACAAGCCTTGGTGATTAGATGCGAATAACACAGGACCTTCCGGAATATTTTCTAATCCCGTTACCGTTACACGTGTTTTTGTTTTCTTAATCACTCGACGAGACACGCTTTGCGGGATAGTATAAATCGCTTGCCCCTTTGGTCCGTAAGGATCATCTGGCATTTTTTGTGCTCGTTTTAATTGCGGTAATGTTTGAATCGTAATAATAATCGCATATAAATATATCCATAGCGTTTTCATTTGTCTTCTCCTTCAATGGTGCTAATTTTTGTCACACTTTTGAGACACACCGTAAAATAATTGTATTTGAACTGTTATCTATTTGTTAAGTACCCGAAAGAATACCTAGGCTTTCACTTAAAAAATAGACTTAATCCTTATTTATTATAATAGATTTTTAATCTTTCGTGAACCTGTAGTTGTGTCTTTGTCGATTTAGGTCTAATGACGTTTGTTGTCAAACGCTTGCCTATGCTAGACTGCAGAAGATAAAAGAATAAGACCGTCTATTGTAACCAATACTAGATAAAGAAGCACGATTGACGGATCAATTCATGATAAAGGGGATTATGTATGTTTCAATCTATTCAGTTAGGCATTGACTTAGGTACCGCCAACACCTTAGTCTATCATAAAAATAAAGGCATGATTTACAATGAACCGACCGTTATTTCTGTCAATCGACAGACAAATAAAATCACAGCAACTGGGCTCGATGCTAAAGCCATGGTCGGAAAAACACCCGCCCATATCGAAACTGTGCGGCCACTAAAAGAAGGCGTCATTGCTGATTTTGATCTGACGAGTCAAATGTTAAAACTCGTTTTATCTAAAGTGCAAAATAATCTTAATCAACGTTTTAGAAAGCCCCGCGTGACCATTTGTGTTCCGTCTGGCAGTACGGCCGTTGAAAAGCGCGCCATTGAAAATGCGATGCATTCGTTTGGTGTCAAATCCGTACAATTAATTGAAGAGCCTGTCGCAGCAGCCATTGGTGCTGGTTTACCTATTACGGCACCGATTAGTAGTACCATTGTTGATATTGGCGGTGGGACAACAGAGGTTGCCGTTATATCTTACGGCGGCGTGGTAACGAGCCGTTCACTAAGGACCGCAGGGGATGATTTAGACGAGGAGATCATTCAGTATGTTAAAAATAAGTACAATCTCATGATTGGTGAACAAACGGCTGAGTATGTTAAACAAACGATTGGCTACGCACCAGGTGAGCATGTAGAGGAATCAATGAGTGTAAGAGGGCGTGACCTCCTTACTGGATTGCCTCAATCTGTCATGTTAACGTCGACAGAAATACAAGCGGCTTTAGTCGATACACTTAATCAGATTGTTTTAATGATTCATCAAACGTTAGAATCGTCACCCCCAGAACTCAGCGGAGACATTGTCGATTTTGGCATCACATTAGTCGGCGGTGGTGCCTTACTTAAAGGGATCGTTCCTTGGCTCGAACAAGCGTTACATGTTCCAATCCATATGCTGATGACCCACTCTTAGCGGTTGCTAAAGGGACTTTAATGGCGATAAGCGATGCTACGAATAGACCCATATCAAGTAAAGAAGACGAACGCGAAACAGAAGAACATTTAGAAGAAACGAAGATGCAGTCATAAGTTAATAGCTGACATAAAAAAGCGAAGACATACGCTCGTCTTCGCTTTTTTTATACTTTAATTGAACGACTTATAAGTGTACAGTTAAAATTTCTGTCTCACCTTTTACAACTGATTTATTAATATCTTTCTCAATTGATCCAACATCACTTGTGATGACAAGCGGTGTAATCGTTTTTGCTTTCCCAGATACAAAATCTAAGTCAACGGTAATTAATTTATCACCCACATTAACTTTATCACCTTGACTCACATGTGCGGTAAACCCTTCACCATCTAACATTACCGTATCTAAACCAATGTGAATAAGGTACTCTACACCTGCTTTAGATTTGATACCGATCGCATGTTTTGTTGGGAATAAGTTCACGATTTCTCCCCCGATGGGTGCTACGACTTCACCATCTGTTGGTTTAAAAGCAATACCGTCACCCATCATTTTTTCAGAGAAAGTCGGGTCAGGTACTTCTGTTACATCAACCACTTCTCCTGTCATAGGTGATACGAGTACTTCATGATCAATTTTTTCTTCTTTTCCAAATAATTTTTTAAACATACACTTTGTCCTCCTTGTTATATACACTTATATGATTCTATACCCTATTTAAAAAATTTCAAGCATAGTGTTCACATAATTTCTTCTTTCTATTCGATTAATTGTAACGCTTGCTTAAGTTCATCTACTTCTTCTTTAGACAACGTCAGTCCTTTACCCATCTTTTCATGGTTATCTGACCAATCCCGTAAATCATACTTTGGTTCACGATTATTCCATGATACGAGGTTTAATTCATTTTTCCAACCCGATGCATTCTCAGATAATACGGCTATATGTTTAATAATCTCATATGAAATTGCCATGTGACGACCTCCTTTAAAAATCCCACTCCGTTAGCGATTGTATCGTATACGTCGGTTGTTTATCAACCGCTTGTAAATCATCTGATGTTGTCACCCCTGTAAAAACTAATAGAGAATCGACATCTGCATGAATACCGGCTAAAATATCCGTGTAATAATTATCACCAACCATAAGCGTTTCCTCTTTACTTGTTCCTAATACCTCAAGTGCCTGCTCAACCATAATCGGTTCTGGCTTACCGATAAATGTCGGTTTAACTTCTGTTGTTACAGATAAAACGGAAATAATCGATCCTGCTCCTGGTAAAAATCCGCGTTCACTCGGCAACTTAATATCACCATTTGTTGCTATAAATTTAGCTCCGTTACGAATCGCCAGTGCACCTATTGATAATTTTTCATAATTAATATCGCGGTCTAGTCCCATGACAACATAGTCTGGATCTTCATCGGTCAAGATTAATCCTTCTGCTTCTAAGGCCATTATCAACCCTTCTTCACCAATGGGATAAACTCTGGCACCGGGATCTTTTTCACTGACATACTTTGCTGTTGCCATACTCGTTGTTAATACTTGCGCTTCTGTTGCTGGAATAGCCATTGATCGTAATTTTTCTGCCACATCACGCGGATGTTTTGTGGAGTTATTGGTTAAGAATAAGTATGGAATACCCTTTTCATTCAATGCTTTCACAAAGTCTACTGCTGCCGGTATTTTTTCCGTACCATTATAAACCGTCCCATCTAAGTCTATAAGGTAGCCTTTATATGTCTTCATAAAAATCCCCCTGTAAATAATAATTGTAAAACTATTTGTTATTTTCTGAATACATGATAAGATAGAACATAACCATCTTTAAAATTATAACTTTAAACAGAGAGAAATGTAAAATGGTTTATCTAAAGGCTTGAAAGTGGTATGTTAAATATAGAGAGGGCCTACATACGACATTTAAGCATTTATTCTATAAAAGAGAGGTAGTTAAAGCCAATGACACAAGACACACCAAGAGCTATTATTGTAATTTTTGGAGCAACCGGGGATTTAGCTAATCGAAAATTGTACCCTGCTTTGTACCGTCTATATCGGAATAAAAAATTATCCGATCATTTCGCGGTCGTAGGGGTAGCTAGAAGGCCATTAACGCAAGAAGATTTCAGAAACAATGTCAAAGCATCTATCGAAGAGTATCAAGACGATCCGATTGACCATGATGACTTTGCCTCACACTTTCATTACAATCCATTCGATGCTCAACATTTATCAGAGTATCAAAAGCTTGATAAATTTATCACTGAACTTGATCACACCCATCAAGCAGGGGGAAACCGTTTATTCTATATGGCTATGGCACCAAACTTCTTTGGTCCTATCGCTGCTAACTTAAAATCTCAAGGACTCACCGACAACAAGGGTTGGTCACGTCTCGTGATAGAAAAACCATTCGGACATAATTATGAGACAGCCCAAGCACTGAATGATCAAATTGGTCAAGCCTTTGATGAGGATCAAATCTATCGGATTGACCACTATCTAGGTAAACAAATGGTTCAAAATATTGAAATCGTTCGTTTTGCGAATGCGATGTTTGAGCCGCTATGGAATAATCAATACATTGCGAACGTGCAAATCACTTCAAGTGAAGTATTAGGAGTAGAAGAACGGGGACGTTATTATGATGAATCTGGCGCCCTGCGTGACATGATTCAAAACCACTTACTTCAAATGGTGTCTCTTGTTGCGATGGAACCACCCGCAAAAATTCACCCAGACGATATCCGTTATGAAAAAGTAAAAGTATTGCGTAGTCTGCGCCCACTGAATGAAAATAACGTCGAAGACTATTTCGTTCGTGGCCAATATAACAAAGGCACTGTTAATAGTGAAGAAGTCAATGCCTACCGTGAAAGTAACGGTGTTGAACCTGATTCTAATACCGAAACCTTTGTGGCTGGTAAATTTATGATTGACAATTTCCGTTGGGCCGGTGTACCTTTCTACGTTAGAACAGGTAAGCGCATGAAAGAAAAGTGCACAAAAATTGTCGTACAATTCAAAGACTTACCACTTAACTTATATAAAGATAATGAAGGGACCATTAACCCTAATCTTTTAGTCATTCACGTGGCACCAGAAGAAGGTATTACAATGCACTTAAATGCCAAGAAAACCGATTACGGTATGACAAGTAAACCCATCACGATGCACTATGATAAAAGCTTAGAAAACGTTGAAGTTCCAGAAGCTTATGAGCTGTTGATTAATGATTGTTTAAACGGAGATTCAACAAGCTTTGTCCACGCGGATGAAGTGGCTCTCTCTTGGCAATTTATCGATACGATCACTCATCGCTGGGAAAAGACAATAGCTGATTTCCCTAATTACGCCTCGGGCACACAGGGGCCAGACGCATCAGATCAATTATTAAATAAAGATGGTTTCCACTGGTGGGAAACATGTTCACGCGATGGTGAGCAATCATAAGTTAAACGCATGAAAATCTTAAGCAGGCCAATGGCCTGCTTATATTTTGCGTATTTTTAACGAATAGAGGCGTGAAATCACCTTACTTAACCCATTTGATTATCCAAAGATAAAAAGCCGCTGACAAGCGTCTAAACACCCGTCAGCGACTTTTTATCTTTTATTTCATACACATCTTAAATAATGGAGAATATCTTATTTATCCAACCATTCTGTATGGAAGACACCGTCTTTATCTACACGCTCATATGTGTGAGCACCAAAGTAGTCACGTTGCGCTTGAATAAGGTTAGCTGGTAACGTTTCAGTACGGTAACTATCGTAATAAGCTAACGCCCCTGCAAAACCTGGTACCGGAATACCACGTTCCATCGCAACAGCTAATACTTTGCGAAGTGACGACTGATACTTCTCAACGATGTCCTTAAAGTAATCATCTAACATTAGGTTAGCGAGTGCTTTGTCACGGTCGAATGCTTCTTTAATTTTTTGTAAGAATTGCGCACGAATAATACAGCCACCGCGCCAAATCATCGCAATTTCACCATAATCTAAGTTCCATTCATATTCCTCAGAAGCTGTACGCATTTGCGCAAACCCTTGAGCATATGATGTGATTTTACTCATATAAAGCGCTTGACGAATCGCTTCGATTAATTCTTCTTTATCTCCCTCATATGGAAGTGATTCTGCTGAAGGACCTGAAAGAATCTTGCTTGCTTTCACGCGTTCATCTTTAAGCGCTGAAATGAAACGAGCAAAAACAGATTCAGTAATAACGGGAAGTGGCACACCTAAATCAAGCGCACTTTGACTTGTCCATTTACCTGTACCTTTTTGGCCTGCTTTATCTAAGATGACATCCACCATTGGTTTCCCTGTTTCATCATCTTTTTTCGTAAAGATATCTGTCGTAATTTCGATTAAGTATGAATCTAATTCGCCTTGATTCCAATCTTTGAAGACATCGTGTAATTCTTCTGCAGATAGACCAAGAACATTTTTCAGAATAAAGTAAGCTTCTGCGATCAGTTGCATATCACCATACTCAATACCGTTGTGCACCATTTTCACATAGTGTCCCGCACCGTTTGGTCCGATATACGTAACACATGAATCGCCTTCCACTTTAGCTGAGATGGCTTCTAGGATTGGTGCCACATGTTTATAGGCTTCTGCTTGACCACCCGGCATGATTGACGGACCTTTAAGCGCGCCTTCTTCACCACCAGAAACGCCTGTGCCGATAAAGTGAATACCTGATTCGTCAAGTTCTTTGTTACGACGAATCGTATCTTGGAAGAATGTATTACCACCATCGATAATAATATCACCTTCATCAAGTAACGGACGAAGTGTTTCAATCGTTTTATCTGTTGCTGGCCCTGCTTTTACCATCAACATAATTTTACGTGGTTTTTCTAATGAATCCACGAATGCTTCAATTGTTTCTGCACCAAAGAAGTTTTTTCCTTTGGCTTCGTTAGCCATAAAATCTTCTGTTTTTTTGTACGTACGGTTAAAGACAGATACAGAGTATCCGCGACTTTCTACGTTTAAAGCCAAGTTTTTCCCCATTACCGCAAGACCAATGACACCAAATTGTTGTTTTGTCATGTTTTTAGCTCCTTTGTCTATGTGATTCTATTTCTATCATACGTGGATTTTGGCAGTAGCGCAAATTATCCACATAAAACCCCAATGCTACATATACTAAGTTATAACAGATTTACGTCAGATGCAAATGAATTTTTTAAAAATTCATTTTTTTCTCACATCGACTTTTTTCACATCAATTATATGTCAAAAATCACCTGACAACATTTTTTCAATCGCTAGTGCCGCCCCGTCTTCATCAAAGCGTGTTGTCACAAAACGAGCTTTTTCTTTGACTTCAGCTTGAGCATTGCCCATAGCCACACCAAAACCAGCATGTTCAATCATTTTAATATCATTCATACTATCGCCCACGGCCATGACCTGACTAAAATCGAGATGTCTCGATTCAAGTAAATACTCAATCGCTTGACGTTTATGTGTCCCGCGCTTGTTGATTTCAATATTTGTTGGGCTCGAATTGGTCAGCTCTAGCGTTTGAATCGCACTGAAATAACGCGCGGCTTCATCACGTAACTTCTCATCTAAAATATCAAAACCAAACTTGATCCATTCATGTTCTTGATAATTATCAGGTAGTTGACGTTGAAACACCCCTTGGTCACTCACAAGCCAGAAATGGCTATCTAGGCGTTCAAATTGACTGATGATTTTTTCAACATCATCATGCTGAATCGATTGTCTAAGCAATAATTCTCCGCGAGTTGTCCAAACCTCTCCTCCGTTCAACGTAATTAAATGATCGACTCAAGTGTTTCGGCAATCGATAAACTTGTCGTACGGTGTCGGCCTGTCGCAATAACGACATCAACTTCCTGTTTTTTCGCTTCTTTGACCGCTTCGATTAAACGTGGGGTCACAACTTTCCCACCATGTTCTACAAGTGTCCCGTCTAAGTCTAATGCCACTAATTTTATTTGTTCTGCCATAGATACTTTCCCCCTTAACAATCGTTTCAATCATACCATTTTTTCATGTTCGACACTAGTTAGACACGTTTATATTAATCTGTAGACGTCATATAGATTTAAACTTCCATCAGATGATTTAACTTGTAACTATTGACAGATCCATGATATTATGCGATAATTAGTGTTGGCCGAAAAAAGGCAAGGTAAATGGGCATTATTTTAGATGTTTTGTATACACATCATGACGGTATGATGAACGACACGATTATTGAACGGATTTTATCATGGTTGCAAATTGATAAACAATAATAACGTAACACTTATTCAACTGGATCGACTCAAGAGTCGTAAGAACATAATAGAGGTAGGGATTATGTGTTTAAGTTAGAAGCATTTAAAATGAACTACCGCGGCAATTTGTAGTGAAAAACAAATATTTTTACCTTTAAAGGGCGATGTCACTTGTGGCATCGCCCTTGTCCAATGTAACAGACAAAAACAACGGTTGACCTTTTCTTAAAATCTTGGTACGATGCTTAGTAATTAAATAAGTCGCAACGATCATTATGGGTGACACTATAGTGGGAGCAACTTCTGGAGAGACCGCTCTAATGGCGGCACCGAAGGATTCACAATCTCAGGTAAAAGGACAGAAGACAATATGAGCTAAATAGCTTGTTGTCTTTAGAGATTGGGGATTGACTCCAATCTTTTTTTATTCAAAAATACAACATATGAGGTGAAAGACATGCAAAAACGCGCAGTAGTCACAGTAGTAGGGAAAGACCAAGTAGGGATTATTTCAAAAGTTACCACCGTATTAGCGGAACATAAAATGAATATTCACGATATTAGCCAAACGATTCTTCAAGATTATTTTACTATGATGATGATTGTTGAAATGGAAAACAAAGACTTATTAGAAGATTTACTTGGAGCATTTGAACAAGTGGAAGATGAGATGAACTTAACGATCAGCGTTCAATTAGAAGACGTCTTCCAAGCAATGCACCGAATTTAAGGAGGAGAAAAAATGGCTATTCATTACTCAGAGATTCAAGAAACCATCCGCATGGTTCAAATGGAAAGTTTAGATATTCGTACCGTTACAATGGGGATTAGTTTACGTAACTGTCAAGATAGTGATTTTGAAAAAGTAAAAACAAACGTCTACGATAAAATTGTCAGTTATGCTGGACAATTAAAGCCAGTAGCAGAACAAGTGGAAAAAGAATATGGGATTCCGATTGTGAATAAACGTATTTCTATCACACCTATTGCTGAAATTTTAGGTGACTTAACCGTTGATCAAGCCGTTGAACTCGCTAAAGTACTCGATCAAGCTGCTGAAAAAACCGGTGTAGATTTTATTGGTGGTTACTCTGCTTTAGTACATAAAGGGATGACAAAGGCAGATCAAACTCTACTTAAATCGATTCCACGGGCTTTAAGCGAAACAAATCGTGTGTGTAGTTCCGTCTCCATTGGAACAACGAGAACAGGTATTAATATGGATGCCGTTGGTCAACTTGGTCATGTCATCAAAGAAACCGCTGAACTGACAAAGGACCAAGATAGTATTGGTTGCGCGAAGTTTGTGGCGTTTTGTAATCCTGTTGAAGATAACCCGTTTATGGCCGGTGCCTTTCATGGTGCGGGTGAAGGTGAAGCCGTTTTAAGTGTCGGTGTCAGCGGACCCGGCGTGGTATTAAATGCGCTTAAACGCTATCCAGAAGCAGATTTAGGTGAAGTGGCTGACGTCATTAAAAAGACTGTTTTTAAAATCACCCGTGCTGGTGAGTTACTTGGTCGTGTCGTTGCTGAGCGCCTCAACGTTCCTTTTGGGATTATGGATTTATCACTTGCTCCTACGAATGCAATGAATGACAGTGTCGCTGAGATTTTAGAAGAAATCGGCCTTGAGAGCGTTGGAACCCATGGAACCATCGCCGCACTTGCCTTAATGAATGATGCTGTTAAAAAAGGGGGCGCGATGGCTAGTTCATACGTCGGCGGCCTAAGTGGTGCCTTCATTCCCGTCAGTGAAGATAACGGCATGATTCGCGGGATTCAAGATGGGTCACTGACCTTAGATAAATTAGAAGCGATGACTTGCGTGTGTTCGGTCGGTCTTGATATGATCGCCTTAAATGGCGACGCACCAGCCGAAACACTCTCAGCTATTATCGCAGATGAGGCTGCCATCGGCATGATTAATAAGAAAACAACTGCGGTTCGAGTGATTCCTGTTGTCGGCAAAAATGAAGGTGACATGGTTGAATTCGGCGGTTTACTTGGTCGGGCACCAATTATCGGTGTCAAACCATTTAGCTCTGAAAAGATGATTAAGCGTGGCGGACGCATACCAGCGCCACTTCAAGCATTGATTAATTAATCACTTACCATTTTCACACAGGAAACATGCACGTTTATATGCCATAAACGCATCTTAAAATACAGTTAGACAATCAAAAAGATCGCTTAGTCAAGATGATACACCCCTTGACTAAGCGGTCTTTTTATTCATAACTTTTTTTCTTATCTAAGATCAGCTACTTGTATCTCAAGCTTTTCGTAAAGAGCACACATAACAGATCTACATTTTAAAAGTCATGTTGAGTAAATGCTAAATCTTCGACGATCTCACTTAAAAAAATCTATTTATAAATAAGCAATTATGTTGACATCTTAACTCGTATTAAACCTCTTTCCATTTTGCCCCAAACAAAGATATTATATTTACCTTTTTTACAGCTAAATAACTATCCCAGACAGATTTGTCGAATTTATAAGAAAATTCACATATTAATGTAACTTATTAGGATGTTGAACCGTCTAATATATGACAGTGTTTAAATGGTCAATTACCCACCACTTAAACTGAAGCGAGGGCTTACAAAAGCCTAATTTTAAAAAGGGGGATAGTGATTATGAAAAGAAAACAGATCTATATTTCTTTATCAATATTAGGCGTTGTCACGCTATGGTTTCTCATATTTATGAGACAAACACCCCCAGACCTTACCGGGTATGTTATTCAAAAAACACCCCATCGTCTTCTGATACAAGCCGAAAGACCAAAAAATATGCGGCCATACGGTGGTAGAGAACGATACTATGAATTGATATGGGTCAATGAACAGGAAACAAACTATGATGTGGGTGATTATGTTGATGTGTGGTATCACTCCATTAGTCAACACTACCCTCGAGTTGCAAATACCAAAAAGATGAGACGATCATCAAAAGATAAACGGCAAGAGACGTTTCTCACCCGAAAACAAGTTATTCAGAAAGTCTATAAAGGCCATCGTCCCCACCCAGCTGAGATTTTCGTTATCGATCGACTTGTCTATGATGAAAATAAAGCACTATGGCATATCGACTTATATGACGTTTTCTCTGAGCGATGTCAATCATTTACTTTTGATGACCATGTATAAGCGATGCTTGCATTTATAAACAATCTGTCATTCGTCTTTAATTACCAATGTTGGGACTTTTGTCATTTAAAAGTTAAACATTGAGTCATTGCTACTTGTCATCTAACAAAATTCTTAGCTATTCTTCAATTGTTCACAATCTGTTCACTGATTCACATGGGTTTATCTGATATAGTTATAGCCAGTGGATGTGGTTTGATAGCTATGGAGGTTATCATGAAGAAAAATCGTTGGCTTATAGCATTATCTGCTATAGCCATTCATTTATCAATTGGCTCAGTCTATGCTACAGTGTTTTAAAGTATCCAATCGTTGAAAATCTAGGTTGGAGTGACAGAACCGTTACCGTATCATTTACGATTGCGATTGCTTTACTTGGAACATCTGCGGCGAGTTTCGGAAGGTTTGTTGAAAAATGGGGACCAAGAAAGTCAGCAACGATTGCTGCCTTTTTCTTTGCGAGCGGTCAAGTCATCGCTGGCTTCGGTATGCTTTCATCATCTGTGACCTTGTTTTACTTAGGTTACGGTGTCATTGGTGGCATTGGTTTAGGTCTTGGTTATATTTCGCCAGTTTCAACACTAGTGAAGTGGTTCCCCGACCGACGAGGTCTTGCAACAGGTATGGCTGTTATGGGATTTGGTGCAGGTTCTTTGATTGCTGCCCCAGTTATTACCCAACTAATCAAAGGGGTCGGCTTACACAACATGTTCTTCATTATGGCTGCCGTCTACTTTATCTTAATGATTAGTGGCGCAAGCTATATTGTGAAACCTGTAGAAGGTTATATGCCGAACTTAACAGCAACGAAAGCTAAGAAGCCAAAAAAATTACGCCTAGTTTACAGCAATTAAATGCACAAGAAGCCATTCGGACCCCACGTTTTGGTTGTTATGGATGATGATGTTTATTAACATTTCTACTGGCATTATGCTTATTTCAGCAGCATCACCCCTTGCCCAAACAAAAACGGGTATGACCGCTACAGCTGCGGCAACAATGGTAGGTATTATGGGGTTATTCAACGGTGGTGGACGCTTGGCTGGTCTGCATTTTCCGATCGCTTAGGACGTAGTAACGTATTCCTGATGTTTTTCGGTGTAGAAGCTATGATCATGCTTCTCTTGCCAAATGTGACGAATGCGTTGTTGCTACAAGTATTAATTTTTATTACTGTTTCGATGTACGGCGGTGGGTTCGCTTTACTACCTGCTTTATTAGTGATTTATTTGGTACGCGTCAACTTGGTGCCATCCACGGACTACTCTTAACAGCTTGGTCTGCAGCTGGTGTATTTGGTCCGCTACTTGTCGCTTATATAAATGATGCCACTGGTAGCTATAACACCGCCTTTTATATTTTTGCAGGTCTTGTCAGTATCGCTTTTGTTATTTCACTTGTGATGAAACAAAATATTCGGTCGTTTGAGAGGCACTCTATTAATAAAGCAAGCTAAAACTACACATCAAACCACACAGACTTAAAACACCCGTCATTTGCCAAAAGCAAAGAACGGGTGTTTTATTCTGTCCTACTTAACTTAACTCAAACATACCAGCTGAAAGTTGATAATACTTTCCTTTTTGTTCGATTAATTGATCGTGATTACCGCGTTCAATAATTTCACCCTGTTCAAGTACCATGATTGCATCACTTGAACGAACGGTTGATAAACGGTGGGCAATAATAAAGGACGTTTTACCTTCCATTAAACGGTCCATACCTTTTTGAATGAGCGCTTCCGTTCGCGTATCAATCGATGACGTTGCCTCATCTAAAATCAACACAGGTGTTTTGGCAACAGCAGCACGCGCAATTGCGATCAATTGACGTTGACCTTGTGATAAACTGTTACCATCTGATTTTAATGCCGTTTGATAGCCATCTTTTAAGTGTTGAATAAACGTGTCGGCATTCGCTAATTTTGCTGCTTCAATGACTTCTTCATCTGTAGCATCTAAACGGCCGTAACGAATATTTTCCATTACTGTACCAGTAAAGAGGTGGGTATCTTGCAGTACCATCGCAAGTGAACGACGTAAGTCTGGTTTTTTAATGCGGTTGATTTCAATACCGTCTACCGTGATTTTACCACCTGGTACATCATAGAACCTGTTAATTAAGTTGGTAATGGTCGTTTTACCTGCTCCTGTCGAGCCTACAAAGGCGATTTTTTGACCAGGCTTAGCATAAAGAGAAATCCCGTTTAAGACGGTTTTATCTTCCTCGTATCCGAAAACAACATCATGAAAGACAACACTACCTCTGACATGTGTGAGTTTTCCTTGGTCCTTCCAAGCAAATTCACCTGTCCGCTCCGCGACCTCTGTCATGTTACCTTCAGTATCTATAGTAACAGGCACCATCTCAACAGTACCTTCATCAAATTCTGGTTGTTCATCAATCACTTTAAATACCCGCTCCGCTCCAGCAAGTCCTGTTAAGACGGCATTGATTTGCTGGGACACTTGCATAATGGGTTGAGAGAATGTCCGCGTAAATTGTAAGAAGGCAACGACCGTACCAAGCGTTAGAATCTCTTCAATAGCTAGGAGCCCCCCAACCATCGCGGTGATGGAATAAAGAATATACGATAAGTTACCCATAATGGGCATTAACACATTCGCAAATGTATTCGCCGTCGTGGCACTTTGTCTTAAACCTTCGTTTAACGTATCAAATTCATCGTATACTTTTTCTTGTCGTGAAAAGACTTTAATGACCTTTTGTCCTTCAATCATCTCTTCAATGTAACCATTCACTTGTCCAAGCTCTTGTTGTTGTTTGACAAAGAAATTGGCACTACGTCCACCAATTTCTTTTACCGCAAACAACATAACTCCGAGCATAATCACCACGAGAATCGTCAATTGCCAACTAAAGAAAATCATCATACTGAAAACACCAACAACGGTGATTAATGAGTTAATGACACCTGTAATCGAATTCGATAACACTTGTCTTAACGTATCAATATCGTTCGTAAAGAGACTCATGGAGTCTCCATGGGTATGGGTATCGTAGTACTTCAGTGGTAATTTCTCTAGCTTTTGAAACAAATCGACACGAATTTTGTATAATGTCCGGGTTGAAATCCCAACCATCAAACGATTAAAAACGTATGTTGACGCTGCACCAACGAGGTAAATAACAGCCACTGTACCAATCACCATGACGAACTCTTGCATCAGTTCTGCCGTTTGTTCTTCCATTAGTGGCGTTAAATAATTATCAATAATCGTCTGTAAGAATGAAATCCCGATGACGTTACTGAGTGCACTCGTAATAATTGTAAGGAAGACAATCAGAAAAATCCATTTATCTTCTTTCATGTAACTGGCAATCCGTTTTAAAGTCTCTGGTATATTAGATGGTTTTCCCATACCTTTTGGTCCACCACCTGGACCACCCATTGGTCTTGCTTTAGCCATCGATACTCACTCCCTTACTTTGAGATTGATAGATTTCTTGATAAATCTCATTTGATTGCATGAGGTTCTCATGGGTATCAAACCCTTTAACTTCCCCGTCATCTAATACGATAATCCGATCAGCATCAGAGATGGAGCTCACGCGTTGAGCAATAATTAATGTGGTGACATCATCAAATGTCTCTTTGAATACAGTTCTTATTTTCGCATCTGTCGCCGTATCAACCGCACTTGTTGAATCATCTAAAATCATCACTTTTGGATTTTTCAGTAGCGCTCTCGCAATCGTTAATCGTTGTTTCTGGCCACCCGAAACGTTAACGCCACCTTGACCAAGGTCGGTATCATAACCATGAGGGAATGATGTAATGAAGTCATGTGCTTGGGCTGCTTTGGCCGCTGCCTCTACTTCTTCATCTGTCGCATGCTCATTACCCCATTTTAAATTATCCTTAATCGTCCCTGAGAACAAGACATTATTTTGCAGCACCATCGCCACATTATCTCGTAACACATTTAATTTATAATCCTTTACATTATGCCCACCTACGACGACTTCGCCTGATAAGACATCATATAGACGCGGAATTAATTGCACAAGGGTTGTTTTTGAAGAGCCCGTTCCACCAATAATACCAATCGTTTCACCTGACTCGATTGATAAATTGATCTGATTTAATACGACATTGTCTGGATCATTTGTATAACTAAATGACACATCTTTAAATTCAATCGCCCCATCATGTAACTGAAGGTTCGGATCTGTCCCTTCATCATCAAGCGTTGGTTTTTCTTCTAAACCTTCGATAATACGTGAGAAGGACGCACGGGAAATAATGATCATAATGAAAATCATTGAAATCATCATAAGAGAAATAAGTACTTGCATAATGTACATAATGAAACTAGACATCTGTCCAATATTAAACGTGCCATCGATAACCATATTACCGCCAAACCAAAGAATCGCAACGACACTCGTATAAATGGTCAGCTGCATAATTGGCATGTTTAAAATCACGAGTTTTTCAGCATTTAATTGCGCATCGCGCACTTGTTTAGCATTTTCCAAGAAGCGTGATTCTTCATGATCTTCTCTTACAAAGGCTTTTACGACACGAATATTAACAATAAAGTCTTGAACTTTTTCATTTAATCCATCATATTTTTCAAGCATCGTTAAAAAGCGTGGATGCGCATTTTTACCAATAAAGAAGAGCGTTAAAGATAATACCGGGATTGAAATCAAGAAAATCATGGATAGTCTTGCATTAATCGATACCGCCATAATGGTTGCACCAATTAACATAATCGGTGCCCGAATCGCCATCCGAATAATCATCATAAACGCATTTTGCGTATTAGTTACATCCGTTGTTAAACGTGTGACAAGTGACGCTGTTGAAACTTATCAACGTTAGCAAATGAGTAGCCTTGTATTTTCTCAAATAAACCTGAGCGAATGTTTTTCGCAAACCCCATCCCAGCTTCTGCGGCATATTTACCACTTAACGCGCCGAAAATAAGGGCGATAATGGCCATTAGGATCATCAGTAACCCCATCTGAATAGTGTAACTCATACCCCCTTCGCCTTGAATACCATAATCGACGATCCTTGCCATTAGAAGCGGAATCATGAGTTCTAATATAACTTCAAACACAACCATAATTGGTGTTAAAATGGTGGCTTTTTTATACTCGCCTAAAAAAGGCAGCAGCTTTTTAATCATCTTTTTTCCTCCCATCAAGCTTACATTTATTGTGTTCTGGTTCTAAATTACTTAATAATTTTTTCAAATGTTCTACAATACTGTCTCGTTCTTCGTAATCAATACCTTGTAAAAGTTTTTGATCGATTGTTTCTTTATACACCTGAAAATCTTCTAATACTCGCATGCTTTGATCAGTTAAAGAAATTAACTTCTGACGTCCATCTGTTTCACTTTTCTTGCGATCAATGAAGCCTTTTTCCTCTAAACGTTTTAGTAAGCCTGTGACCGTTGGATTCGTCAAATGAAAATGTTCTTCGATATTTTTCTGATTCACATCTCTTTTGTGATAGTAGGCTCCGCCTAAAAACAGTAAAATATCACCTTGAGAAGACGTGAGATTGTGCTGTTCAAAATACTGATTTTTTTCACGTTCAAGCGCAAAGTATACGAAGCGTATGTAAAGAATTAAATCATTTGGCAACGTAGATGAACCTCCTCACAATTACATAGCATGCTATATATTATTGCGGTATTTTTAAAAAATGTCAATCAAAAAACGCGTTCTTTTTTGTGTAAAAACGATGGAATGTCTACAAACGCTAGATTAATTACCTATACTGAGAATGTATAGAGTCCTTCATTTTTTTAATAAGGCATTAACATAATCATAAGAATAAAAAACAACCGTTGCCGATTGTTTTTTATTCTTACTAATATATTCATTTATATTCATTTCTACTATACTTGTGACGTTTTCTCTGCAGAGTGAAGTGACCCCAACAAATCTTTTTCCAAATATTGAAACAAGACGGCTTCAGTTGTTTGTTGCCCTAGACTCGGATAATAGTGAAGCACGGACCGCCCCTTATCGATATACTTTTTTGCTAGTGCGATATGACGATCGTAATAGGCAAGATAAGCTTTTACTCGATAGCCGTTCGCATCACAATCTTTATCTAGATGAGTTAAACACTCACGCCACATTTTAACCCCTTCATGATCATCTAACAAAATACACGCGACTACGATTTCATTTAAAACACTTGGGCGCGTCATAAAATTGCACGTATCTATCCGCTCACTTAGCGTCATTTTTGTCTTTTCTAATGTTTTAAAATCTAACTGTTCTAGCGCTTTTAGATGTTTAAGCAGATCACAATGGATGCTGTCGTTTCCTTTAACCGAATCAAAATTCAGTTCACCAGGCGTCACTCCTGCTTGTAATTGCGTTGAAAAATTCATCATCTCCAACAAATCAATCACCTTTTTATCACCTTTTACTAACCCAGCAATGTAAGCCCCGTCCGACATCATCGTAGCCGATGTTTTAAACGGGAAAATATTTGCTCCACCTAAAAATACTGAAATAATGACAAACACCCAGAGAAAAAGACTGAGAAAACCTGATGTATGTAAAATTAAAAGGTAAGCAAGTCCAGCTGAAAGAAAGTTAAACAAAGCACCACCCATGAAATAGGCGATAAATGAGCGGTTTGATATCTTCCCTAATCGTTTAGGAATCATGCCACATAATCCACCATAGCCATTCATCTTTTCAAAAGATACACGGAACGTGCCGTTGACTTTTTTCCATTCTAAAAAGCCAATCCGGTAAATCAGTAATGTCATCCCCGCGAGTTTGCCTAAGACAAAGTGACCAAACTCATGAATATTAATAGCTAAAAATAAGCCTACAAAAATAAAAATGAAAACAATAAGTCCATTTTGAAACGTTACATGTTGAAGTATTGGTTCATAAAACGGATCACTTGCGCCAGCATATAAACCTAAAAGAATGCCTATAAGGGCACAAACACCGTAAAATATGCTATTTTTCTGCCACTTTTCATCGTTCACCTCGAAAAAATTAATGAATTTCAACTTGTTTATTGGCGTTTAACCAGTCTTTTAAGGCTGGCATCTGTTCTTTAGCACGTAAAACACCCGCTTCATGTAAAGCATTCAGTTTCGCCTGATCTTTTTCAGCGCGTTTTACTTGTTCGTGACCTTTTGGCCTAATAATAAATACATCACCTTGGTCTTCAAGTGCTTCTAATTGATCAAGTGTCTCGTTATAAATCTCATGACGGTTAAGCATCGTTTCAACTAGTTTTGGGTATTCTCGATAAAGTAATTTTGATGTAAATTTCGCTCGAAATGGTTTTTTTCGATACCCTTTCGGTCTTGTTAATACAATAACATGGCGTCTAAAACCATCGTCAATGGCTTTTTGAACCGGTATCGGGTCAGCAATTCCACCGTCTAGTAATGTATAGCCATCAAGCTCAATCGGGACGCCTACAAGTGGTAAACTACTTGAAGCTTGCACAGCTGTAAAGATGTCCGTTTCCTGAGAGTTATCAAAATAACGCACCTCTCCTGTTTCACAATCTGTTGTTGGAATGACGAAACGTTCATCAATATGATGAAAGGTTTTAAAATCAAACGGGACAAGTTCATTGGCAATATCATTAAACAAAAAGTCCATATTAAACATCCCTTTGCCCTTAAGCAGATTGCGCATATTAATGTAACGTGGGTCATTCGCAAAATTCACATTGATATAGCGACTTCTATCCGGTTGTCTTGATAAATAACTCAGCGCGTTACACGCCCCGGCTGATACACCAATGACATAGGGAAAATACATGTTTTCAGTCATTAAATAATCCAGAACCCCAGAAGTAAATACACCACGCATACCGCCACCTTCTAGCACTAAACTCGTCTCATGCATCACATCCACCTCCTATTCCATTCGTTTAAGGCACTACTTCTACTAATTACCAATTATAACAAACCTCCTAATCCAAAGCGATGTTTTTCTTAATTTTCGCACAAAAGTCCTGATCGTTACATATACTGTAGCTACAAAGGCACCAAAAATTATTTTTCTACCTCTTAAACAGCTATATGATAAATATTTTTGGTTTAGCCTAATATATAGAGAAAAGGTGATGAGATGTTTCAACGGACAAATAAGCTATTGATTGATCTACCTGAACCGGACTACGGGGACAAAAAAGCCGCGCTCGCTGTACAGGAATTATTGGGCGGAAAGTTTGGTGAGTTATCCACCTTAAACAATTACTTATTTCAGTCGTTTAACTTTAGAGAACGTAAAAAACTCAAACCCTACTATGACCTCGTCTCAAGCATTACCGCCGAAGAACTCGGGCACGTGGAACTCGTCAGTCATACGATTAATCTCTTATTCAAAGATACAACAGAGGTACCCTTTGATGTGAATGATACTGCATTAAAGAGCGCCGTCACATTCCCGCATCCGAAACACTTTATTCACTCTGCTAATACATCGTTACCGATTGACGCAACAGGAAATAGTTGGACAGGAGATAACGTCTTTTCAAGCGGTAACCTTGTCCTTGATTTGTTGCATAATTTCTTTTTAGAGATTGGCGCACGTACACACAAAATGCGCGTATATGAAATGACTGACCACCCTACTGCAAGAGAAATGATTGGTTACTTACTCGTGAGAGGTGGGACCCATGTCGTCGCTTACCAAAAAGCGATTGAATCATTAACAGGCGTGTCTCTAGGTAAACTACTGCCCATACCTAATGTGTCTAATGAGACATTTGATACCGCTAAAAAATTTGAAGACCAAGGACTTGGCAATGTCCTTTACAACTGGAATCAGGTCGGCGATTACTTGGGCATTGAAGACATCTTCACTGGGACACATCCAGAAACAAATGCTCAATTAACGGTAAGAGAAGGCACACCGATTGGCGGAAAGATGCCTGACTTAGAGAGTTTACCTGAATTTTTCGCACCAGGTTTAGACCGCGATGACTATACCCGTGTCGCTAAACACTTAATGGATCACATCTAAAAATACCGTCCTTGTGACTGGTTAGCTCACAAGGACGGTATTTTCATCAAACTTAGTTATGTCTAGACTATTTATGGTTGCATCGCCCCAAATAAAACGAGCCAAGCAAGAATCGATTTAGCGACAAGACTTAAGATAATATACACGCGTTCACCGTATAAATAATCTTTCCACTTACCTACTTTTTTATATTGCAAAATCATATTTACCGGGAACGTATTAAAAGCAATGAAGTACGTGACAACAATGGCCCAAACAAACCACGGCACCATATCAAAGTTACCCGTACCAAACATATAGAGGAAGATGGCAATCCATGGGGCTATCCCCGCAATCGATCCCCAAATAAAAGCACCCCAGCGAACGTTATCTTTATCACGTCCTTCATTTAATTGCTCCATCACTAATCCAAATAAATTCATCGTCGCATTCACGATAAAGATTAGAATGAGTGACGCAATATCATAGATACCAAATAAGGTTGAAATGAGTACAATCATAATCGATGAACTTAAGGCATATTCGAACCAGCGAAACTTATTAATGCCCCGTTCTAAATCGCGATTGTAAATGTCATTTGTTTTCTTAGGCAAGGCAATAATCGCGTGCGCCAAAGCAGAAATAAATAGAAATGAACTGACAATGATACCAAACGGTAAATCAAATAATTGATCTTGCGCGAGTTCAAGTGATTGCGTTTCCGGGTTAAAAGATAAATAGAATTGCGTAATCGTTGGACTAAACTCTGAAATCGTCTGAATGACAGACGTGGCTAAAAACAACATGATAATTGCTTGTACTAGGTGGAATCCACCCATAATCAAATTAAATCGTCGTAACTTCTTTAAACGTGCTTGCATACATGTCGCCTCCTTTTATACTTACACTGACCTATTCCCCTCCCAACAGTCAGTTTAAACCAAAAAGGACAGACTATTTTATCAATTGATCGGCCGTATAATTAATCAACTGACTCCGTTGATGATTAACTTTTCTAATCGCAACAGCACTGCTATATAGGCCACCTACAAGTTTGTAAGTCTCAAGTAGCGCATAATCATCAGATGGATGATTCAAGCCCTGTTTAACAATAGGGAAAAATCGTGCAATTAACGTTGATTTTATTTCTTGTTCAATATCAAGTAAGAACTTATGAAAATTCAATTGACAATGTCCCTCTAAGTAATCATGTAACTCAATAATGGCTTCTAATACCCCTAAGATAAGCTCACGAGAAAATGTGTCTATCTCATTGAACGGTTCGACACAGTAACGAATCAAATGTTCCTCTAATGTATATTGTAATAAGGCTTGTTTATCTTTAAAGTGATGATAAAAGGTCGCCCGATTCACATCTGCTTTTTGTGTAATATCTTTCACCGTAATTTTTTCTATTTCTCGTTCTGACATAAGTGCCAGTAAAGCATCTACGACACTTTTTCTCGTACGAATAATTCTTGGGTCTGTTTGCATAGGTTCTCTCCCCATCTGTCATGATTTCATCCTCATCTTATTCATGGTTGAATTTAGACGTTTATAGATCAAATGTCACATATTTGATAAAAATAGATATTTTGGATTCATATTATTTGTCTTGAATCAAAGATAATATTATAATACCAAATGTAGCTACTATTTAAAACTCTTTTTTATATGTGGCTAAATATAAAGAATTATTTGGAGGAATTATTTTTATGAATTTATTAGTAGTAAAGGCAAACGATCGCCCATCAAGTCAAGCAACAACACCAAAAATGTATGACGCATTTATGGAGGAATTAAAACAAAACGATAACGTTGATGTGACCGTCTATGATGTTTACGAAGAAGACACACCATACTTAGGCCAAGACATCTTTAATGCATACATGAAACTAGAAGGTCATGAGCCTTTAACAGAATCAGAAGAACGTTTATTCAATGCACAATCAAAAGCACGTGACTTATTTGAAAAGGCAGATACAATCGCTTTCGTTTTCCCATTATGGAATTTAACCATTCCTGCTAAGTTACAAACATTTGTTGATTACGTCTTCTCTGCAGGTTTTACTTTCAAATATGATGCAGAAGGCAACATGATTCAATTAATGAATGATAAGAAAATCATTCTTCTTAACGCACGTGGTGGCGTATACTCAACAAAAGAAATGCAACCACTAGAAATGGCTGTTAACTATATGCGCACATCTTTCGGTGGTGTGATGGGCATGGAAATCATTGATGAAGTGATCATCGAAGGTCATAACCAAGACCCAACGAAATCTGATGAAATCATCGCAGAAGGCTTAGAAAAAGTAAAAGCCGTCGCTAAAAACTTAAAATAATGTCATCATAAAAAGCGGAGAAGACGATGTCTTCCCCGCTTTTTCATATTTATCTTATCATATATAATCTACCATCGTCTGGTACATTAAATAGTGTAAACCGCTTGTTCTCCTAATTCATCGACATAGTGAATGGCTGATTGACCTGATGATAAATCAACATGTAGCTCACAATAGTACAGATCTTTATCCCAGCGCAATGCCACTTTTTCTGATGAACTTGATAAGACCGTAAAGTCACCATCAAACGCCGGATATTCATTTCTAAAGCGAATGAGATCAAGTAATCGCTGAACAACTTCTTTTTCCAAATGCTGTTCGACATCTGCAACTGAGAAATTCTCCCGGTTAATTTCCCGGCCATCGCCTGTTTCTTTTACGCGTTGGTCTTGATTCACACCAGCGAGTAATCCTACATAATACACTTGAGGAATACCAGGGGCAAAAAACTGAATCGCACGCGAAGCAAGGTAACGGTCATCATCTTCATTAAGGACTGAATAGTAGGTGCAACGAATTTGGTGCACATCAAAACCATCAGGATCTTTATGGTCTTCAGATACGATTAAGCTTAGGTTAGATCCTCTTTGGACCGTTTCATCCACTAAAGCTTTTGCTTCTTTCGTATCTACCATACCATCTAAATCTGGCTTAACCGGAATACCATCGTGACAATCCAGCATGGTGAATTGATTAGATGGGCGGTCTTTTAAGTAAGCCGTCAACGCTTCTGAATCACCATTGATCATGCTTCTAAAATGCGGTAAGGTAGAATAAAATCATAAATCCAAAAGCCATGTTCACTTAATTTATATTGAATAGAATGATGCGCATGTACCTCTGGTAAAAGTGTGATATCAAGTGAGTCCGCCAAGTCTTTAATCCAATCGAGAAAATCATAAATGTCTGGTTCGACAAAGAAACAACTCGTACCAAGCTTCTTAATAATATAACCGACCGCATCAAGTCTAACGATACTGACGTTATTTTTCTTGAAGTTCAAAAAGAACTCGGTAAAGAGTGCCTTTACCTTCTCAGAATGGACATCTAAATCAATTTGTTCAGACGGATCTGTCTTACCAAATGTGGTCCATACACGCTCGGTCTCACCCGTTTTTTCAATCTCAAATGTTGAGTAAGGTACCTTACGTCGCAAAAACATTTTATCAATGTCCGCTTGTTTTGGTTCACCATCCGGCCAAATTTTATCGAGCGTTAAAAAGTAATCCGCGTACGCTGAGTCACGGCCGTTCTTTAAGAAATCTTGGAAATACGGTGATTGCTGGGAAATATGATTGACCATCAAATCTAATAATACATCACGCTTCTCACCAATCTTTTTAATATCCTCCCAGCCACCGAACTGAGGCTCAATCTCTAAATAATTTAGTGGCGCAAACCCTCGGTCTCCCGATGAGGGGAATGGCGGTAAGATATGCACACCCCCAGTGAAAACATCAGAAAAATGCTTGTCTAATAAGTAATCCAAAGCTTTGAGGTCGCCACCTAATGAATCTGGATACGTAATGAGTTGAACATTATTATTTAGCACACGTCGCTCTCCCTTCTTACAGATGTGGTTCTTTATCTAAAAATTCTTCATAATGCGGTAATTTTACTACTGCACCTGTAAATTGCAGTTTATAAGCGCTTGTTGAAAAGCCTAAATCAAGCGCTTGTTCTACCGTTTTTCCTTGGGTAATCCCTGTATAAAAACCGGACCAAAAAGCATCTCCTGCCCCAGTTGTATCGACAACTTTCGTTGCTTTTGTTTTATAGTACGTTTTTTCTCCATCAAATGAAGCAATGGCGCCATCTTTTCCCAAGGTCATTAGAACAATGGGACACCCTAGCGCATGAAACTTTTCAATGTGATTCTCAGGGGAATCGTCACCAAACAACCTGAAAGCATCGTCTTCTGATGGCTTAACAATATCTGCTTGACTAATCATCTCTTTCATAATCTGAATCCCATCTTCATCTTCATCCCATAACCCTGGGTGATAATTCGGATCAAAGCCGACAAGGACTTCTGCCTCTTTTGCGATTTTAACGGCGTCATAAACGACTTTTCTGGATGATGATTTAGACAAGGGCCATGATGAAATATGCATGATCTTTGTATTTCTAATTGCTTGTTCAAGTTCATCTGTTAAACGAATATCAAAATCACTGCCCCGATAAAAAATCGGAGTCGGACTGCCTTTACTTTTGTTCACGACGACCATACTGGTTGATTTATCTGTCCGCTGAATCAATGTCGTATCAACAGATTCTTTCTCAAGGTGGTGAATTAAAAAGTCACCAAATCGATCGTCACCTACCGCAGCAACAAGGCGCGCTTCACCACCAAGACGATTGATATTCATGCAAAGGTTAGCTGGCGAGCCACCGAAGAATGCATGAAAACCATTATTCTCAGTGAGAGAATGATAGCTATCAGAAATCATATCAATTAATATCTCACCAATCGATAACACATCAACCGGTGCTTGTTTTAAGGTGAAAGGTTGATTTAATTTTATCAAAGTAACCTCCCCTTTCTCACTTGACCGCTTCTAGACGATAAAGCGTGCTTTTAAAATCATGGTTGGCATACGGGACATTAAGCCCAATATGCATTAAACTATCGCCACTATACACATCATTTGTTTCTAATACGCAATAATCTGTTTCAGGATCTAAACCTTGTAATTTAACGGCTTTAAACAGTCCATTCGCCTCAGCAAGTGTGTGCACATAAATAAAGACAGCCTTATCTTTTGTTTCACTCACATGAATCGAACCGTAATTACCTGTCTCAAACGGACTCACTAAACGATAGAATGTTCCGTACTGAATCGTTTGTCGAATAGATTTATATAAGTCTACTTGCGTTTTAATACCGCTAATTTCCTCATCAGATAATTTTGTTACATCTAGCTCATAACCTAAATTCCCATCCATAGCGACATGTCCCCTTGTTTCAAGAGGCGTGATTCGTCCCACTTGATGGTTAGGCACCTCAGATACGTGAGACCCCATTGAACTAATTGGATAGACTAAACTCGTACCGTATTGAATCCGTAGGCGTGAGATTGCATCAGTATTATCACTTGTCCATGTTTGCGGCATATAATAAAGCATCCCTGGATCAAATCTGCCGCCTCCACCCGAACAACTTTCAAATAAAATCTCAGGGAACTTAGCTGTAATAGTTTCCATCACCCGGTAAAGCCCTAACATATAACGGTGGGCCACTTCTTTTTGTTGTTCTTTTGGCCAATAATGCGAACCGATTTCAGTCATATTACGATTCATATCCCATTTCACATAACTGATCGGCGCAGATTCTAAAATAGCGGTGACGCGTTGAATCATCTCATCACACACATCTGGACGCGAAAAGTCTAATACGAGTTGATTACGACTTTCTGAACGACGACGATTTGGCACATGCAGACACCAATCTGGGTGCGCTTTGTATAGTTCACTTTCTGGCGACACCATTTCAGGCTCAAACCAAAGACCAAACTGCATGCCCATCTTATTGATTTTTTCAGCAAGTGTTTTAAGACCACTTGGAAGTTTTTCGTCATAAACAAACCAATCACCGAGTGATGTAAAATCATCATCACGTTTTCCAAACCAACCGTCATCTAAAACAAATAACTCAACGCCAGTGTCTTTTGCTTTATCAGCAATCGTTAAAATTTTATCTTCATTAAAATCAAAATACGTCGCTTCCCAGTTATTAATCAGCACGGGACGCTCCGCGTCACGATGTTTGCCACGAGCTAACCTTCTGCCGTATAAATCATGATACATACGCGACATATCATTTAAACCTTGGTCCGTATAGACCATCACGACTTCAGGTGTTTGGAATGTTTCAGCTGGTTTTAATAACCACTTAAAATCAAAGTCATTGATGCCCATAATGACACGTGATTGACATGTTTGATCCACTTCAACTTCAGCTTTAAAGTTGCCACTATAGACTAGACTAAAACCATAGACTTCACCTGTCGTTTCTGTTGTTTCTTCTCGCACTAAGGCGATAAAAGGATTTTGATGATGACTACTTGAACCGCGTCTACTCTCCACACTTTGCATCCCCCGCCGCAGAGGTGCACGTTCAATATCACGTTCTCTCACGTGAGCACCTGGTAAGTTGATCATCTCAAAATCAGTCTCTCTAAAATCAACACTCATCGAAGCCACTTTTTCAAGCCCAAGTGTGTCTTCTCCTTTATTTTCAACGTGTACCGCACGTGTGATGGCATTTCTTGTTGCGTAAACGGTATAAATTAATGTCACGTGTAACTGTGTGACTTCATCAAGCATAGATACCTTTAACGTATCCGCTTCTGAAGTATCTTCTACATAGGTAGCCGGAAGCCCTTCAAGCCGTCGTTTACCTGGTAAGATTTCGTGACTTACATAACGTAAATCGGTAATTCGTCCGCCATCAGCTGTTTCAATATGAACAGCAGGTGAACGAAAGTCTGTATGTCCATAGGCAGGGTATTCTTGTGGTAATGTATCTAAAGAAAACGTACGGTCTTCTTTATTCGGATTCCCACTGAACCCTCGATCGATATAGCGTAAGCTTTTCGGCATAGAGGTCGAACGCACACGCTTACCCCAATATAAATGAGCTAGATAATCGTTATTTACAACTTGAAATAGATAACTTGATTGGTTTGTCTGTAAGTGAAATATTTTTGTCTCTTTATCAAAATAGATTGTCATAGTCACCCTACTTTCTTATGATTTAATTGCCCCTTGTGTGACTCCACTAATAATGCGTTTTTGCAAGAAGAGATACACAACTAACATTGGTAGTAACGCCATGAGATATGAGGCAAACGCCAAGTTATAGTTCGTCGCAAATTGGCTCTGGAATACATATTGAACAAGTGGTAACGTACGGTCACCTTGATCAGATAAGACGACGAGTGGTAATAAGAAATCATTCCATGCCCAGAGTGCTGTTAAAATACCCACAGTCGCATTCATTGGAGATAAAATTGGGAAGATAATTCGCCAGAACACGCCCCACTTTGAACAGCCATCTACAATGGCAGCTTCTTCTAATTCCTTCGGAATTGTCTTAACATAGCCCGTGTATAAGAACGTATTAAAAGCTAATCCATACACAACATAAAGAATAATTAAACCATTAAGATTCATTAGACCAAGCGCACTCATTTGCTTAACAATCGGTAACATAATAATTGGAAAAGGCACAAACATCGCACTGACTAAATAGAAGTACAAGAATTTAAATGCCTTACGATGTAAGTTACGAGCAATTGCATAAGCGACAAGTGAGTTAGATAGAATCGTTAAAATCACGGTAAAGAAGGTCACATACGCACTGTTACCAAACGCGTTGAAGAAATTCGTCATCTCAATCGCGGTTTTAAAATTATCAAAGGTCCATGTGGATGGTAATGATAGAATCGATTGAGCTGTCTCTGCCGGTGTTTTAAAAGCATTCACAATTGTAATAAATACCGGAAAAAGGATGAAAATTGATCCTAACATTAATAAAATTGTCGTGACATAATTTGTTTTATTACGCATTACATTTGCACCTCCCGTTTCTGCAGGAATCTAATCTGAATAATAGAAATGGTGACAATCACAAAGAAATAAATAACAGCGTTAGCTGATTGCAAGGCAAATTGACCGCCTGTAAAGCCATCTTCATAAATTAATAGTGAGATGGATTGTGTCGAACGACCAGGTCCACCACCCGTTAGCGCAACAACATGGTCAAATACCATTAAGAAGTTTTTCATCGCAAGAACCATGTTAATTGTAAAGAATGGTGCGATTAACGGGAAGGTCACGTGACGGAATTGTTGCCACTTACTGGCTCCATCAAGGCCTGATGCTTCATATAAATCTTCTGGAATCGTCGCTAGTCCCGATAAGTATAAAATGACATTTAGTGCAGCAGCTTGCCAAACACCGACAATGACGATCGCTATCCAAGCAGAATCTTTGTCACCGAGGATACTTTTCGCAAGTCCTTCAATACCAAAAGATTGGCCAATTTCAGGAATGAACACGGAGAAAATGAACTTAAAGACAAAACCTACAATGAGAATACTTAAAATATTTGGCATAAAGTAGATGCCTCGTAATGTCTTATGAAACTTCACTTTTGAATTAAGACCAAGTGCAATCGTTAAACTGATGATATTAACTAAGATCGTTGATATGATCGCAAATTTAAAGGTAAATTGATAGGAGTTTAAAATGCGTGGGTCTTTAAAAACATTGATATAATTTTCGATACCGATAAAGTTCCAATCACCATATCCACGATAATCTGTGAAACTATAAAAAATCCCTTGCATCAATGGAAAGGTATGAAAACTAAAGAATAATATTAACGCGGGTAACACCATCATTAAATATACCCGGGTATTTTTTTATCCATCATTGGATATTCCTCCTTAAAAGTAAGGTTG
>NZ_BAXD01000008.1:0-87102 GCF_001310395.1 Halolactibacillus sp. JCM 19043 | reverse complement strand
ATGATTTTTAGCAAAAAACTAGTCCGTTTTATACATTTTCAAAAGCAATAAAAAAGCCTTGAAACATCGTTTTATCAACGTTTCTAAGGCTTTTTTTATACTTAATTCGTTTAGAATAAAATTAACGTGAGTACCATTCTACGATAAGTGCTTCGTTAATTTCAGCTGGTAATTCAGAACGTTCTGGTAGACGTGAATAAGTACCTTCTAGCTTATCAGCATCGAAAGTTACGTACTCAGGTACAAAAGCGTTAGCTTCAAGTGCATCCGCAATGATTGTAAGCTTTTGTGATTTTTCACGAACTGCGATAACTTGACCTGGTGTTACGCTGTATGAAGGAATGTCAACACGACTTCCATCAACAGTGATATGACCATGGTTTACTAATTGACGTGCTTGACGACGCGTACGAGCAAGACCTAAGCGGTAAACAAGGTTATCTAAACGTGATTCAAGAAGAATCATGAAGTTTTCACCGTGTACCCCTTGCATTTTTGCTGACTTTTCAAATAAAGTCGCGAATTGACGCTCGTTTACACCATACATGAAACGAAGCTTTTGCTTCTCTTGTAATTGTAAACCGTATTCAGATAATTTTTTACGTTGGTTTGGACCATGTTGTCCAGGTGCGTAAGGGCGTTTATCTAACTCCTTACCAGTACCAGTTAATGAAATGCCGAGACGACGAGACTTTTTCCATACAGGACCTGTATAGCGAGCCATAGTGCATTCTCTCCTTTATAATTAGATTTTGCATAAAACAAGATAATGTGTTCCGAAATCGTCTGCCATTTTATTTTCATGTACCATCGCTCCAGCAGCAGAGAGTTACACGATACACCTTGCTCTTCATCGACCAAGGAATAAAATGGACAACCGGTGGTTCACAAAGGCTACCTTTTTTTACACAAAGTCTATTATATGACGAAAGACGTCATCTGTCAATTGAAATCTAAGAAAATGATGCTTCTAAATGTATTTTTCTAGCGTTTGAACGAAGATTTCTAAATAACGTTGATCAATCTCATCAAATCGGTCAAGTGATGGGCTATCAATATCAAGTACACCAATCACTTGATCATCTTTCATCACCGGTACAACAATTTCAGATTTACTATTAGCATCGCAGGCGATGTGCCTGGGAAGGCGTGGACATCCTCAATGCGTTGGGTCGATTTTAGAGAGACAGCTGTTCCGCAGACGCCGCTCCCTACTTTAATTCTGACACATGCAGGTAACCCTTGAAATGGACCAAGGACAAGTTCGTCTTCTTTCATTAAATAATAACCTACCCAATTGACGTCATCGAGGAATTGATTAAGTAACGCGCTACAATTTGAAAGATTAGCAATGAGATCTGGTTCATCTTCGATGAGTGCTTCTAACTGCTTAATTAATAATTGATAATTTTTTTCTTTTGATGCATGGTATGCTGTCGGTTCAAACATGATAAGCCCCCTTATTTAATCTTTTGTTATTGTGTGATTATATCGTGCTTAACTTGATTTCGCAACGAATTTGTCGATTCATGAAAAACCATCGTGAAAACTGAAATAATTTGATTTTTTTTAGCCAAATATAGGTTGTTCATGGTATGATAAGAATAACCATTGAAAAGGACATTTTAACAATCACACGATGTGTGATGTCATACATAATAGAAAGAAAAAACAACATGCTTGGATTGAAGGAGGATTTATATGGGGGACTTTACTTCCTACATAATTGGAGCGGTTTAATCGCCATAACTATTATTATTATTGGCCTTATTTTAAGAAAACGTATTTATGATCGTGTCGATCAATTAGAATCATGGAAAATGGATGTGATGCACCGGCAAGTCAGTGCTGAATTGCAACGGGTGAAGGCATTGAATTTATCAGGTGAAACCCAAGATAAATTTGAACATTGGAAAGAGACGTGGGATCATATTTTAACCCGAGAATTACCTGACATTGAAGAGTACTTATTCGATGCCGAAGAAGCAGCTGATCGTTTCCGTATTAAGTATGCCAACAAGAATCTGGCGACGGTGGAATCGATTTTAACGAAAAATGAAGAGACGATTAAAACCATCCTGAAAGAATTAGAAGATTTATTAGATTCAGAGAAGCAAAGTCGTCAAGCGATTGAGACAGTCACGCCTATTCTGAAAGAATGGCGTCACGTCTTATTAGAAAATCAACATTTATATGGCTCAGCTGAAATACGATTTGAAAAAGCACTAGACGAAGAACAGCAAGCGATTGAAGAATTTTATGCGATGTGTGATGACGGTAATTATTTTGAAGCGCGTCAACATGTTGAAAAGATTAAAGTATCACTAGAGACCATTGGTCTTCGTATCGATGAGTTTCCACTGCTGTATAAAAAGATGACCCGTGATTTACCTGAACAAATTCAGGAATTGAAAAATGGTATTAAAGAGATGAAGCGAGAGGGCTATCGCATCAATGACGATGTGTTATTAACTGAACTGAGAGATATGGAGAAACAGTTAAAAACGTATATCAGTCAGATTGAACAAAAGGATGAACCAGCGGTTTATGATTGGTTACAAGCAGCAGAAGACCGGATTCAAGAGATTTATGTCATGCTTGAGAAGGAAGCAAAAGCTAAGCATTACTTAGAAAATCATATGGATCAGTTTACAGAAGACGTACAAGCAGCAAGTGAAGATTTCGTTCTAACCGACGAAGAAGTGAAAACATTGCAGCAAACGTATTTACTGGAAGGGTCTGATTTAGAACTATATGAAAATCTAGAAAAATGGATGCACCAACTTGAGAAAGATCATAACCAACTACTCAATAGCTTAGCTTCTGTTAATCAGACGTATTTAAGTTTAAAAGAACAATTAGAATTAAACCAAGGTGATTTGAAGAAGTTTAAGGAATCACATGTCGAGTTTAGAGATCAAGTCCGCTCTATCCGCAGTGATGAGCTCGAAGCAAAACAAGTAGTAGAAACAAAAAAGCGAGCGTTGTTTGATCTAGAAAAGCGTTTAGAGAAAAGTAATCTGCCTGGTATTCCTGATTATATTAAAAAGCAGTGTACAGATAATCATGTGCTTATCGAGACAATCCAAGGTTTACTGCATGAACAGCCGCTCAACATGGGGCAAGTGACTACAAAAATTAAAGAATTACACTCCAATGTCGATATATTAAATGAGAAGGTTCAACTTATGATTGAACAAGCTTACTTAACAGAGAGAGTAATTCAGTATGCGAATCGTTACCGAAGTCAATATCCGATGCTTCAAGCTAAGTTACTTGAAGCAGAGCAACTTTTCTATCAAGAACATTATGAAGAGGCGTTAGAATTATCGGCTCAAGCGCTTGAAGAAGTTGCACCAGGTGCGGTTCAACGATTAGAAGAACGCATAGAGTTACCTTACTGATTTAGCAGGAGGGACTTGGGATGAAAGTTTTTTCAATCATCAGTATGGTGATTTTTACTTTAACCATTTGGGGAGCGTTTGGTGTGATTTACGTAACTCAGCAAACACCAACATATAACTTTCGCGAGGTTGAAGCGCTTGTTGTACCAGAGTATACTGAATACGCCGCTTCAATGAAACGGTTTGAGATGATAGAACAAGCCGTTACCGATGAATCAACAAATGATGTAACGAATGAAGAGACAACGAATGAGACAGCTGATAATATTTATCAGCAGGCAAGTAGTCCAACCAATGACATCCTTTATTCTTTTGAAAAGGATCAGCCAGTGTCCGTTGATCAACTTCTAATTGCGCTAGGAATAAGTGAATAGCATACGTATATGCCTCAAACAATTACCAACGTTTGAGGCTGTTTTAATGAGAGAGTGAATGCGTAGAATGCGTTAAGCGCTTATTAAGACAGGAGTATGACTTGAATTTAACCAGGGAATATGTTGAATGTCTAATGGTATGAATATAAAAAGAACTATATAGTGTATAACGACGCTAGAGAAAATACTGGTGTGGTTTATAAGTCTCTAAGGAAGAAAGGAGAGGCTACTCGATAGGTGTTTCGTGAAGCGTCTATCCATATTTTGAGTAGTAACCACTGATGATTTATTTTGATAATAGTGCTACGACCAAACCGCATGAAGAGGTTATTGAAAGTTATCAAACCGTGTCTGAAAATTATTACGGCAATCCATCAAGTCAACATCAACTTGGCTACGATGCCGATAAATTGTTGCGTAAAGCATATGAACAAGCAGCGAATATGCTCGGTGTCAGTAATCAAGAAATTATTTTCACATCAGGTGGAACAGAATCAAATAATTTAGCTATTAAGGGCATTGCCCTTCGTTACCAAAAACATGGCAAACATTTAGTCACAACAACGATTGAACACCCATCCGTCCTTGAGGCATTTAAAGCGCTTGAGACGCTTGGTTTTGAAGTAACTTATGTACCAGTCGATGCATCAGGTATTGTGAAATTAGAAGCGATCAAACGAGCGGTACGTGAAGATACAATTCTTGTATCGGTGATGCATATTAATAATGAACTCGGGACAATTCAACCGGTTCAAGCCATTGGTGAGTTTCTAGCACCGAAAAAATATACTTTCTTTCATGTCGATCACGTCCAAGGGTACGGGAAAGTTGAATTAGATATTACACGCGCCCGTATCGATATGTTGTCACTATCAGGTCATAAAATACACGGACTTAAAGGAACAGGGTTATTATATTTGAAAGAAAATGTTCAATTATTTCCCCTTTTTCATGGTGGTGGTCAACAAGGGAATTTGCGCTCAGGTACAGAGAATATTGCCGGTATTGTGTCATTAGTCAAAGCGATGCGGATGGTGAGTGAACAACAAATGCATCATCCAAACCATCTACATGAATTAAAAGCACATCTTATTTCTCGTTTATCTTCACTTAAACAAGTGGTTATTAATACACCGGAAGATGCTGCGCCGCATATTATTAACTTTTCTGTACCAGGCTATAAACCAGAAGTCATTGTACACGCTTTAGAAGAACGTCGGATTTTCGTCTCAACAAAGTCCGCTTGTGCATCTAAAAGTCCGGACGAGAGTGCTGTTTTAAAAGCGATTAACTTACCAGCTAATCGTACAAAGTCAGCTTTAAGAATTAGCTTTTCTTATCAGAATTCGGAAGGAGAAATCGAACTCTTTTACCGAGCGCTACAAAAAATACTAAGAGATCTTAGTCAAGTTATGGGGTAGAAACTATGCAATATGATCATATATTAATTCGCTACGGCGAGTTATCACTTAAAGGAAAAAATCGTAAAGTCTTTTATAATCGTCTACATGAAAATATTCGTCATCATTTAAAAGCTTATCCAGAAATCAAAATTAAAACAACAAGAGATCGTTTAAGTATCTATTTAAATGGGATAGATCCGGCACCACTCATTCCGATTTTACAACGGATCTTTGGGATTCAAACGATGAGTTTAGCGATTAAAGTGGATAACGAAGAAGAAGCGATTAAGGAAGCAGCACTGTTTGCTTTAACTGAAGCAGCCGATGTTAAAACATTTAAAGTCACAACGAAACGAGCAGACAAGACGTTCCCAATTGATTCGCAGCAAATGAATCAATTGTTGGGTGGGCATCTATTAAGAAATACGGATGGGATTACGGTCGACGTCCATCAACCGGATGTGGAAATACACGTTGATATTAGACCAGAGCCACTTACGTGACATCAGAAAAGATTCCTGGACGTAAAGGATTGCCAGTGGGTACAGCCGGAAAAACATTGTTGCTACTGTCCGGTGGTTTTGATAGTCCGGTCGCTGGTTACTTAATGATGCAGCGCGGGGTAAGACTTGAAATGGTGCACTTTTTCTCGCCGCCTTATACGAGTGAAGGGGCGAAACAAAAAGTATTAGACTTAACGAAAGAATTAACAACTTATGGTGGGGAGATTAACGTTCATATCGTTCCCTTTACAGCCTTACAACAAAAATTACACCGTGAGATTCCACACGGTTATTCGATGACGGTGATGCGCCGCATGATGTTAAAGATTGCTGAACAAATCGCCGCGAAAAATGAAATTCTTTCTATCACGACAGGTGAAAGTTTAGGACAAGTTGCCAGTCAAACGATGGAAAGCATGCATGCGATTAATGCAATCACCAATTATCCGATTATGCGACCACTCGTTGCGATGGATAAAAGTGAGATCATGTCAATTGCTGAAGAGATTGGCACGTATCCGATTTCTATTCGTCCGTTTGATGACTGTTGTACCGTTTTTGTACCAAATGCACCAAAAACAAAACCGAAAAAAGATAAAGTCGAATACTTTGAAGGCTTACTTGATTTAACGGCAGATATTGAAGCATGTATCAATGATACTGAAGTCGTCACGATTAAACCGTTTGATAACGAAGAACCTGAAGTCGATGATTTATTTTAACATAAAGAATGTTGATAAACATGTTTAAAAAAATTAAAAGTTGGCAATAACTACTATTGTTTTTTCTGTATCGTTTCCCTCGGTCTGACACATATTAACGGTGTAGTAAAGAGGAGGTGAAACGACATGACAGGGAATTCAAATCGAAGCTCAAATCGTCTTGTTGTACCTGGTGTAAATCAAGCCCTTGATCAAATGAAATATGAAATTGCACAAGAGTTTGGTGTCAACCTTGGTCCAGATACAACAGCACGTCAAAACGGTTCTGTTGGTGGCGAAATTACTAAACGTTTAGTAAAAATGGCTGAACAACAAATGAGTAATCAAGCACCAGGTCAATCACAATCTAAATAAGCATTTAAAAAAGAGTAGCGCTAATAAAGCGCTACTCTTTTCTTTTCGCGTAGATTCTGCTATCGTTTAAGTAAAAATCAGACGGAGTGATTACACGTGCGAATACTGATGATAAACGGGACGTTTTATACGATGGTCGATTTTGAGGACACTGTCGAAGCCATTGTAATTGAATCGGGTAACATTTTATATGCAGGTAATAGACAAGAAGCGGAAAGTTACATAGAATCTACCGACAAAATTATTGATTTACAAGGGGCAACAGTATTTCCGGGTTTCGTTGATAACCATGTACATTTGGTCTGGTTAGGTGAAAAGCTCGATCGTCTTGACTTATCGGGGATTCAGTCACGCCAAGCTGTGCTTGAAGCAATCGAAAAGAAGGTTAAAACGCTGCAACCAGGGGAGTGGCTAATTGCTGAAGGGTTTAATGATAATCAGTGGGACGATACGCGCATCATTGACCGGTTAGAACTTGATGCGATTTCAACGAAACACCCGATCGTACTTACCCGGGTTTGTCGCCATGCCCTTGTCGCCAATCAGTTAGCCATCACCCTCGCAGGCATCACGCGTGAGACACCAACACCGATTGGTGGCTACATTGGAAAAGATGATAGTGGACGATTAACCGGTTATTTTAAAGATACGGCTCAAGAGCTCATTAAACGAAGTGAGCCCGAGAAAGATGTCGCTTATTTAAAGCGCATGATCGGTTTAAGTATTGATCATCTCGTCTCCAAAGGATTAGTTGGCGGTGATACCGAAGACCTTAGCTATTTTGGTCCAGAGAGTTATAAGAAAGTCACCGCAGCATTTAAAGCTCACATACAGGAAAATCGAACACCGTTTAAAACACATGCCCTTGTGCATCACGATGTCTTAACCGATTATTTATCAGATCCTTCAAAAAGCCAAGCTCTATCTTATTATACGTTTGGGGCGATGAAAATATTTGTAGACGGGGCGTTTGGTGGTCGTACGGCGTGGTTAAACGCACCCTATAGTGATGATGACACAACTTCGGGCTTGTATATCCATGAAGAAGCAGAATTAGAAGCGTTAATCAAGACGGCTCGAAAGCATCACTTAGCTCTTGCCGCGCATACCATTGGTGACAGGGCTATCGAAACGCTTGTAAAGTTATTAAAACAATACCCATCCACCAGTTCGTTACCGGACCGGGTGATTCACGCCTCACTTGTGAGTGATAAAGCAATAGGGCTTATGCAAGACGTCCCGATTGTGTTAGATGTTCAGCCGCTATTTGTAAGTTCAGATTTCCCGTGGATCATCGACCGCGTGGGAGAAAAACGCGCCCGACAGTTATACCGATTTAATACCTTAACACAATCCGGTATTCCTATATTAGGGAGTTCTGATGGACCGATTGAAGATGTGTCACCGCTCAAAGGCATTGCCGCGTTTGTGAATCGACGGCCGATCTATGACGAGAAAAGTTATACGAAAGAAGAGGCGCTCACCGTCTATCAAGCGATTGAGAGTTATACAAAGAAAAGTGCCATCGCAACGCATACAGAGGCGACAAGAGGACAAATAAAAACAGGTTATGCTGCAGATTTTACCATCCTAGCAGCTAACCCGTTTCATGTAAATACTGATGACCTTGCTGATATTGCGGTTGACATGACTATTATTGATGGGAATATTGTCTACCGTCATCCCGCCTTATAAAAATAAATGTTTTAATCGATGGATATAGGCATCATTTGTTTGAAACAATAACGTGACGTTACGATTCGATAATTCGACATGGATATGCTTTGTCGTATTGACTGGATAGGCTTCATTATCAATCCCGATAATAGGAAAATCGTTCCCGTCTTGAATCACTTCAAGCGTCACTTTCCTGTTTCTTGACAAACAAAGCGGGGCTTGAAATGTTTTATGTTCATTCGTATTGATTGGCGCGATTTTTGTCATCTGAAGCAAATCTAAATCTGGATCAATAACAGCCCCGCCAACAGAATGGTTATACCCGGTACTTCCTGTTGGTGTGGAAATAATAATACCATCACCAACAAAATGTTCAAAAGGTGTTTGATCAATCGACACATTAATGGCAATGGCTTTAATGATACTTGAACGCACGCTCACTTCGTTGATCGCATACAAGTCTTTACTATCATCAATCTGAACTTTAAGTAATTCATGCTCCGTCAACGTTGGGTGATCCGTAATGGTTTGAACGACTTCTTCTAACTGATGAATCCCATATGTTGTATAAAAGTTCGTTTCTTCTGTTTGAGAGATCCCAACGAAGACGACGTCTTCTCGAAACTTACATGTGCGTAAGGTGTGAAGGAAATGACCATCATCGCCTATGGAAAAAATATAGTCAGCTTCTTTCATCTTATCTGTGAGCGTCACATCATAACGCTCAATGATGGGGGCTAGCTTTTGAAGAACACCCTCTTCTTGACAACGGTGACTAAAATAAAGGTAAATAGTTAACATCATTATCTCATCCTCTACTTAAACAAGTTAGTAGAGTATATCCTTAAATGTGAAAAGTTAAACATACAAATAGTATAAGAATAAACAGAACCATCGCGTAAGTGTAAAAATAGTTCTCGGGGGGGTCCTGATTTAGTAGACAAAAATAGAGAGTGCCGTAATAACAATGTATACTACTAAATACACATTTGAAAAGGGGCGTGCTCTCATGAGACAATTGATATTAGATATTATTGAAATGTTAAGGGAAACGACGATTCAATTCAGGACGTGTGAAAATTCTACAAGAGCGATATATTTAAGTCTTTTAAGGACCTCATATGTAAAAGAAGCCATATGCCGACCTATTGGAACAATGGACGCTTCAAGGATTATTGGATGAACTTGATACGATTGAAGTATTTAAAGCGCTTGAACACAACCGAATACTTGGTAAGATGACAACAAAACAGAAAGAGATATACAAAGCTATGGATATCACTTTCCCCTTGTTATAAATTATCGGGGTTCCAGTTTTTTAATACCTATACTACGAGCAATAATTGTCATAGGATTAACCACCTGAAATTCTTTAATGTCTGGAGCGGAGTAGGATCGAATATGTTTGAAAAATATATAAATCTTCACTTTAACGCATAAAACAAACCTATTTTCTACATTTCCCAGATAAAGAATATAATATTCTAGTAATCTACACTACCTGAAAAGTCGAATTCTGCACATTTAATCGTTTGTTAGATACGAAAAAGAAGTCCCGCACGATAGCTCGCACAAGACTTCCACACAATAAAAATTGTTTGTATTAACGATGAACATTCGATGCTAGCCCACAGATCAACATTCATAAAAACTCCAACAAATTGAACACACGGTCGATAAAATGCTGCAAAAGGCGGGAGTTGTCAAGGAGCAAAGACTGGTCTTTGCTGATATTAAACTAATATGTAAAATACGCTTCTATTTGGACCACATTTTAATCAACTGTTGAATTCTCTCCAAGCCTTGTTGCGCTTTAACCGATTGAGCATATTCTTCATTCTTAATTACTATTTCTTGCCACTTCTCACCATTTTCTAAGGCATTATCTTCATAAACCTCGCTTCTAATATTCTCAAGATCTTTTAATAATTGCTGAAATAATTTCACTTCCTTCATATGCTTCGTCTTTCAATGAGATCAAATACAGGTCTTCTCCATCATTAGCCTTAAAAGATTCGTGTTTATAATATTTAACTAGGCTGTTAAAAAATATTTCACTATCTTGAATAATTTCTTGTAGATAATTCCCTGCTTGATCATCTACACCATGCAACACACCGTAATATTGATGTAATTCTCGGTATGTAAAGAAGAATTTTTGAAGCTCTCTTTCAACAATACTTGAGCCGTTATGGTATATATTTAACTGCTTTTTTTGAGTAATGACATTAAAAGTTTCTTCTAAAGAATATGTATTATATTCACTCATTGTATTAGAAATAGCAACATCAAATAGAGCAGTTTCTACTTTTTTTAACTCACTACTCTGTTTTAAAAAAATGCTATAGTTAATACAAGTAAACAAAAGAGTATTATAGAAATATTTCGGTGTTTTTTCACAATAAAATTACTCCTTTATATAATCTATTAGACATAGTACAATCATTTTCCTTATGGGAATAATCATAGTATATGTTCAGCTGTTCTTTTTTTCACCATATCACAATGTGAATGCGTTTACAATATCTTGTGGGGTTTTTCATTTGCTTTTTATTCCATTATGCTTTGGTTTTTCGGCTACAATAAGTTGAGGCTTTTTAATGCGTTTGGCATGGATAGTAACTTGGTGGTGAAAGTCCACTACAGGATTGAAGATAGGAACTTTTAGCGAATGGCAAAGGTTTCTTCCGTGAGAAAGGATCTGAAGGAAGCCGGATGCAAACACTTGCACTGACGAACGGAAAATTCATATATATCAAACGTCCGTAGTGATATGAAACGGAAAGTTAAGAAGTCAGCAGACGTTATAGAAGCAACGTAAGTTAAAAAAATTGAAAAACAAGAAGGAAGGTGTATCTCCCACATCGAAGAAAACGCTGTGGTAAAGACCAAAAGGCGATTCACCTCTGAAGGGGTAACCTGGAAGTAAGGAATACGTGGGGTATGCGTTGGTGATACAATAAGGAGGCAGCAGAACAAAGTGGTATCAGTCTCATTCAACGAATAGTGACTATTGAAATAGCGTTATCTTATGTAATATTGATAAGAAAAACTCAGGCTATAAAAGACACTTGAACACTTTGTAATTAGCACCTGAACAAATCCCTGATATAATTGATGCTGTACTAACTTCAGGAATTGAAGCATCGTATGTTTTGATAAATTCTTGATTTACAACGCTGCTACTTGTTAATAATATTTAAGAACAAGGGTTTGATGTCTTATCTAGTTATATCAAGGCCTATCTGCCGATTTTGTAGTGCGAGAGTAGCGTTATTTAATAATCTTATCGAAAACAACTTGACGCAGACATTTTTCGCAAATCATTCGTCAGTAAGTGAAAGATATGATATACTGTGAAACTTGAGAAAGGACGTGTTTTCATGGAAACATTTGAAACATTATTTAATCGATTAGACGATTCAATCAATAAGCTAAAAGACCAAGAGGGGTTAACGTATTTAGATGCACTCGTTCATACGCTGAATTTATCCTTACTTGAAGAAGAAGAAAAGAATGACTTCACAGGTGAGAACCTGGATTTTATTGAGCAGTTGCAACAAATAGGCTTTAAGGAAGCTGATAAAGAAACGATCAGAAAAGTGATTCAATTTGCGGTATTAAAAAGTTTTAAAGGGGCAACGTATGATAAGTACATGGTCACACCTGATATGGTCGGCTTTTATGTCAGTTATTTAGTTGAAAAGCTCATGACTTCAAAAGAAACCATTCGCCTGTTTGATCCGGTCGTTGGAACAGCAAATATGTTAACAGCGGTGATGAATCAATTATCTAAACCGGTCCAGGCATATGGTGCCGAAGTAGACGAGACGATGTTAGATCTGAGTTTACTAAGTGCAGACTTGCAACAACACCGGATTGAGTTCTTCCACCAAGACAGCATTCAACCATTATTATTAGACCCGGTTGATGTGGTGATTGCCGACTTACCGATTGGGTATTATCCTGATGATGAAAGAGCGAAAGACTTCAAAGTTCAAGCAAAAGAAGGTCACACATATGCGCATCACTTATTAATTGAACAAAGCTTAACGTATCTTAAACCGGAAGGTTTTATGATTGCCGTTGTGCCCAATCATCTGTTTAACAGTGAACAAGCACCGAACCTACACAAGATGATTCAAGAGCGCGCGCATGTGGTTGGTTTACTTGAATTACCTGAAGAAAGTTTCAAAGCAAAAGACCAACAGAAAAGTTTATTTATCTTGCAGAAAAAAGCTGAAGAAACAAAGGCGCCAAAAGAAGCGTTGATGGTGAAATTACCGAGCTTTAAAGACCTACAAAAGACCGAAAATATTATTATGAAAATGAATGCGTGGTTTGATCATTATCAAAAATAAGCATTGAATAGTCTGAATACTTTTATGAAACGCTTACAAAAGACTTTGTTGTTGCAATTTATGTCGATTGTTCGTTAAAATAGTGATGGTATGTAAACAGACTAAAAAGGGAATCGAAAGGATTGAATTATCTTGACTAAAGTATTAGCAATCAACGCGGGCAGTTCATCACTCAAGTTTCAATTGATTGAAATGCCAGAAGAAACAGAAATCGCCAAAGGTTTAGTAGAGCGTATTGGTCTTGACCAAGCTGTATTCAAATTAGAATATGGTGACAATGAAGATAAACTAACAACGGAAATTCCTAACCACGGAAAAGCGGTTGAAATTTTACTTGAGCGTCTTCAAGCGTCAGGTGTCATTAAATCACTTGATGAAATTGAAGGCATCGGTCACCGTGTCGTACACGGAGGCGAACGTTTTAGTGATTCAGTATTAGTTGATGATGAGGTTATCGCTGAAATTGAAAAAGTTTCAGAACTTGCGCCACTTCACAATCCAGCTAACTTAACAGGAATTCGTGCATTTAAAGAATTATTACCAAATGTACCGGCGGTTGCTGTATTTGATACAGCTTTCCACCAATCAATGCCACCTGAATCATACTTATACAGTTTACCATATGAGTACTATGAGCAATTTGGTATCCGTAAATATGGTTTCCACGGCACAAGCCATAAGTATGTATCAGAACGTGCGGCTGAACTATTAGGTGAGCCATTAGACAAGCTACGTCTTATTGCCTGCCACATCGGTAACGGTGCGAGTGTTGCTGCGATTCAAAATGGTCAATCCATTGATACAACAATGGGCTTTACACCACTTGAGGGTGTCACAATGGGGACGCGTTCAGGAAGTTTAGACCCAGCCTTAGTGCCATACATCATGGACAAAACAGGTAAAGATGTTAACGAAGTACTTCACGTCTTGAATAAAGAAAGTGGTATGCTTGCTTTATCTGGTTTCTCAAGTGACTTACGTGACATCGAAGACCGCGCCGCTGAAGGCGATGAGCGTGCTGAATTAGCGCTTAAGATCTTTGCTGGTCGTATCCACCAATACATCGGTTCATATGCATCAAAAATGCACGGTGTTGATGCGATTATCTTTACGGCTGGTATCGGTGAAAACAGTAAAGCTGTTCGTGAACGTGTCTTAGAAGGACTAGAATTCATGGGCGTTTACTGGGATCCTGCGCGTAATGATGTGCGTGGTAAAGAAACATTTGTTAACTACCCACACTCACCAGTAAAAGTTATTATCATTCCTACGAATGAAGAAGTGATGATTGCACGCGACGTTCAACGTCTAGCTTTTTAAGATAATATTAAATCAATCATAATATAACAAAAGAGGCGCAACTCATATGAGTTGTGCCTCTTTATTTACATGCCATAGTCATCACTTTACTAACGCATTATTCTTCTTCATCAACCTCGTCATCCGTTCTAACAACAAGAACGTCACATGGTGCGTAACGGACGATATTTTCAGAAACACTACCAATAAGGAAACGTTCAACCGCATTTAAACCTGTTGCCCCACACATGATGAGGTCGGCATTAAATGATTTAGCGACATATTTTGGAATGCGCACTTTAGGAGAACCGTAATCAATATGGGTTTCTACTTTTCTGACACCGGCTTTTTCTGCTTGTTGTTTATAATCATTTAATAATTTTGATGCATAGGATTCGGAACGATTAATCATCGATTGGTCATACGTTTCAGCTGTTGAGATGGTTTTCGTATCGACAACATGGGCAATAATTAAATCACCATCATTACGCTTTGCTACTTGAACAGCTTTTTTAAATGCTTTTAAAGACGCTTGCGATCCATCAACAGCAATCACAATTCGTTTATATTCTTCTGCTGGCATATCTATCACTCCTATACTTTAATATACTCACCTATTCCACCAATTGATTACCTTTAAACATCTTAACTGGTATATTTTTAAATCTCCTATTTCGATAAATTGCATTCATGACTTAAGAACTGTATAATAACACTGTGATTAGAGATAATAGTACAGTTTAGAAAGTAGGTGCAACACCTTGGCAACAAAACACGAACAGATTTTAAATCATATTGAAACTTTGAAGATTGGAAATAAAATTTCGGTTAGACAAATCGCTAAAGATCTAAATGTGAGTGAAGGTACCGCCTATCGGGCCATTAAAGAAGCAGAAAACCGGGGGTTAGTCAGCACAATTGAACGTGTTGGTACCATAAGAATTGAACAAAAGAAAAAAGAAAACTTTGAACATTTAACTTACGCAGAAATTATCGGCATTGTTGATGGTCAAGTGTTAGGTGGGCGCGAAGGTTTACATAAAACGTTGCATAAGTTTGTGATCGGTGCAATGACGACAGATGCGATGTTGCGTTATTTAGAGAAAGATTCATTATTAATTATCGGTAACCGCGCCGAAGCTCATCGACTAGCGCTCGAAGAAGGGGCTGCGGTTCTTATTACGGGTGGTTTTGACACGGATGAGTCGATTAAACGATTAGCTGATGAGTTAGATTTACCGATTATTTCTACAAGCTATGATACCTTTACGGTAGCGGCGATGATTAACCGAGCCATTTATGATCAGTTAATCAAAAAAGAAATTGTCTTAGTCGGTGATATTTATACGCCTTATGAAAAAACGCACTATTTACGTCGTACCGATCCGCTTCAAAAGTGGTATCACTTAAAAGATCAAACGACACATTCGCGTTACCCTGTTGTTGATGATCAGATGCGTGTTGTTGGTATTGTGACCTCAAAAGATATTATTGGAAAAGCGAGCGATATGCCAGTTGAGAAAGTCATGACGAAAAACCCGATTACCGTATTAAAAGAAACGTCGCTGGCTTATGCCGCGCATATGATGGTATGGGAAGGGATTGAGATTGTTCCGGTAGAAGATGGGAATCATCGACTGATCGGGTTGATCTCACGCCAGGACGTGTTAAAAGCACTCCAACACGTGAATCGCCAGCCACAGGTCGGTGAGACGATTGATGACATTATTACGAGCGAACTTTCGGTTGAAAAAGACGGGTCAGAACTCATCTTTTCATCTAAAGTCACGCCGCAAATGACAAATGCATTAGGGACGTTATCGAATGGTGTCTTTGTGTCATTTATTACGGAAGTCTCTAGTCGATTGTTGATCAATATGAAAAAAGGCGATCTCGTCGCTGAGAACATCTCCATTTACTTTATCAAACCAGTTCAAATTGATAATGTGGTGACTGTTCACCCGAAAATTTTAGAAATGGGACGTAAGTCCGTAAAAATTGATATCGAATTGTATCATGAGAAAGATATCGTAGGTAAAGCTATTTTAATAGGTCAATTGATTGACCGGTATTAGGAGGAAAGAAGCATGATTGATCGCATTATTGAAGCAATTGAAGCGGCCCAGACGATTATTCTTCATCGTCACGAACGTCCAGACCCGGATGCATTAGGGTCACAAGTTGGTTTGAAAAAGTTGATTGAAGCAACTTACACAGATAAAACGGTAAAAGTGACGGGATATACCGAACCGTCACTTGCTTTTTTAAGTGAAATGGATGTTGTGACAGATGATGACTATAAAGAGGCACTTGTCATTGTATGTGATACGGCCAATACGCTAGAATTGATGATGACCGCTATACTTTAGGTCAGACACTGATTAAAATTGACCATCATCCAGAAGTTGATGCATATGGTGACATCTCATGGGTCGATCCATCGATGAGTTCCACATCAGAAATGATCTATTTACTTGCGACAACAGGAAAGAAACAATTAATGCTTACAGATGAAGCAGCAAGACTCATGTATGCGGGTATTATTGGTGACACGGGTCGGTTCTTATATCCAAGTACGACCGAACAAACACTCCATGTCGCAGCTGAACTTGTACGCTTTAATTTTAACCGAACAGACCTATATAATCAGCTCTATGAGACGAAGCCAGCGGTCGCTAAGTTAAAAGGTTACTTATTAGATCACTTGGACTTATCTAAAGAAGGTGTTACTTCAGCGAAGTTAACGGAAGCTATTTTATCAAGATATGATGTCACTTCTGAAGAAACAAGTGCGTTAGTCGGGACATATGGTGATGTGTTAGGCATCCAGGCGTGGGTGATTTTTGTAGAAGAACCAAATCAAATCCGCGTGCGTCTCCGCTCAAAGGGTCCAAAAATTAATACACTAGCTGCCCGCTATAACGGTGGCGGTCATCCGCTGGCTTCAGGTGCGAAAGTGAAGTCGTGGGAAGAAGCAGACCAACTCGTCAATGATTTAAAAGACATCTGTCGAATTTATAAAGAAGGTAAAGAAGAGTAGTTAAGTGACTGCTCTTTTTCTTATTCGAAAGAGTTTTGTATCAATGCACCTCAGCGCAGTAAAATGAACGTGAAAGGCATTTCGGGTATATTGCTTCTCGTCGAATCAAGACTGTTATGAAAAAATTGTCCTAGCAGACTAAGAAATACTTGCTTAAAACGAAAAAAGGAGTCGTTATAATGACATTCGATATCAAAAAGTTAGAATGGATCCGTGAACCAAAAGCTTATGCCATTACCGAAGATAAAGTAGAAATTACAACCGATTCACATACAGACTTATGGCAAAGAACGTATTATCATTTTAGAAATGATAATGCGCCGGTTCTGCAGATGGAAACAGAGGAAAAATTTTTTTCATTTATAGTGAAGACTGACTTTGATAGTAAACATCGCTTTGATCAATGTGGCGTTGTTGTGTATCTTGATAGTGATAATTGGATCAAAGGGTCTATTGAGTATGAGAATGAGCATTTTCAACATTTAGGAAGTGTTGTCACAAACAATGGTTACTCTGATTGGGCAACGACAGAAATTCCAGCGAACATTAAATCAATGTGGTATCGCTTGAGTCGTAGAGAAGATGATTTTTGCATCGAGTGTTCGATTGATGGTGAAACTTATCAACAGATGAGAATCTGCCATATGTTTAATGCTCAGGATATTATAAAATTCGGCATTTATGCCTGTAGCCCAGAGGATTCTACCTTTAAATCAACATTTACAAATATGGAAATGATCGAGTGTCAGTGGCAGGCACATGCAGGGCAACAACCTGATTAAGTATTCATCAAGAAGTATGACGATCATTCGTTATTTTAGGGGAACGTATTCGAAATTAGAATGGAGTAAAGGCCTCTTTTTGAGAACGTAAAGTTTTACAACGCTTGAGAAATGTCGGTATGACGAAAGTATGTGGCTTATTTTGTTTGTTTTCTGGTTGAATTTACAAAAAAAGTATGTATAATGGAAAGGTAAGGTTATGTGATTATTTGAACGAATGAGTATATTAGAAACGAGGAGGGTTATTATTAGACGTTTTGTTGTAAGCGGTGTCTTGTTGGTTGTTGTGATTGGTTTTGGGATGAGTTTTTGGCTAAGCAATCAAACACCGGATCTGCCGTATAGTAAAAATGGTCAGGTTTATACAGCGGCGGATATAAAAAATCGGTTGAATCGGGAAGTGAATACGAGTGAATCACTTGGCATTACTTTGGAACCGAGTGTGATTACTGATATTCCTGATAATGAAAACAATAGTCAAGCGAAGCGTGATCAGTATGATTATTTGATGTATGAAGTGACAGTGAGAAATACAACGTCAGAACCACTAGAGTTAGGCTACCGTGTCTATTTGGATGAAGCATTGGACGATTATGCAGAGGTACCCCTCTCATTTGGAACGGGAGAGGACTTTTTTATACTTGAACCTGATCAAAGTGCCACTGTTAACCGTGCCGTTTTGATCAAAAACACGGAGACATTATCAAGAAGAGAATTAGAACAATTAAATCAATTGAAAGATATGGTTTACCTACAAATAGCCTATGCATCTAATGAAACAGAATTTGTTCCACTTGAAGTAACAGAACCTCATGAACAAACGCAAACGAATGAGGATAGGTTAAGTTATCAAACGTATCAAATGGTGACTGAACGAGTACAAGATGAACTTAACATTGATGGTTATGTCTTTAAAGGTACATCAGCGGACATTCCTACGGCTACTAGAGTTAATCAACATCTTAGTTTTGGTAAACGGGAATGGCTTACAAGAAGCGGTGACTTTGATGCGCCGATAGAGCCGACACAAGAAAGGTATTTTTATGAAAATGAAGACAGCTCGCGTCTGTTAATCATCACGATAGCTTATACCGATTCATATATAGGGAATGATCTGATTGCTTATAACATCAGCTCAGGGTATGACATCAATGAAGACCTCATTCATTCAGAATCAATCATATTAAGCTACAAAAATTTGGTGATTGACGTGGCCCAAAATTCAGCAACCCCATTAGAAGAAATGGCCGACACAGACCAGGCGGCTTTAGCGGTTACGAAGTATTTAGAGCAGTATTAATTTTCGAAAGGTATTGATAATTTATACGTGAGACGTGGATATATATGAGTAAAGATACTTATAAAGAAGAGGCTTGGTTAATGGCAAATTCACCTATAGCATTCGTATTTTAAATTCTTGATTAACAATATGGATTCTTATAAGGAGATTAAAAATAGAATGGAAAGATTAACTAGTAAATTATTTAATGAAAATCAAATGAGTAGTGCAATCATTTTTTATGGAGTTGTTGTGCTTTACACCCTGATTATTGATGTAAAAATAGATGTAAAAAAGATACTTATAATTCTCTTTTTTACAGTTCTTTTTTGGATATTAAATTCTACAAAAATAACAAAAAAATAAAAATGTTTTTAGGTAAATTATGTTATATCGTAATTTATATGATAATTAGAAAACTGGGGAGGTTTTTTCATGAAGAAATTTTATCTTTTAATAGTTATTTTTGTCGTGACGATTGGCTTTTTAATCTACTCAAACCATCAACAACAACTGCACGTCTACCAAACGGATGTTCAAGCGCATGACATTCAAATGAATAACTTAACGCTTGTCAATGCGGATAACACGCTTTATCTACCAGGTACATATTCTATTGAACGCTTATTTGATGAACCAATCGATAAGGTTTTTATAACGCTGTCGTATAAGGATGAGAGCATCTATGACTGGTTAGTAACATTAGACGTATTAGACGTTGCTGATGATTTTGGTGATACGTTCATTGATCATGTCACGCTTGATCAAGATGACGTGATTAACGTTACGATTATTTATGATAAAGACGGAGAAGAAGTCGCATTTGACCGTGATATTGCCCTTAAAGACATCTTAAAAGAAGAGTAAGTGAAGGTGAGAAAAAGCGAGGATGAATAAAAGAATAGGCGTGCTGAGAAGACGGTTGAGAGAAGATCTTAATCGTTTTTTCGTTTTGTTTAAAAAAAGATAAATTTAATACACTGTGAGGGATGGGTTTTTTAAATGCTGCTTTTCTCACTTGCTTTTTATCTCAGACGAGCGGATGAAAAGGAAAATATGATACACTAGAAAGATAAGCAAAGAAAAGAGAAAGCATCAAACGTTGCTTGAAAATAGCTTTTGCGCTAAAATGAAAAGTAGAACATATGTTTTGTGGAGGTGAAGAAAAAGTGACCCATTTACGCGTCAGAAGTGGCTATAGTTTTATGAAGAGTACCATCAAATTAAATGACTATCTAGCCTTCGCAAAAGAGCATCAATTAGATACGCTCGTATTAACTGACGATAATGTGCTCTACGGTGCCTATCAGTTTTATCAATTGTGTCAGACACATCAGATAAAACCTGTCATTGGCCTATCACTTTCCATACAGATAGATGAACGTGATGAGGAGGTGATGGTCTATAGTAAAAACTATCATGGCTATCAAGCGTTACTTTCATTAAGTTCAGCGGTTGAAACAGGCGAAGAGCCCGTCACACGTCACACGTTACAAGCCTATCAAGGCGATATTAAAGTGATTGTCCCTCTTTCTGTCATTAGACGTATCTATGGTAAATCTCAGTTAGAAGCGGATGAAATAAATAAGTTTTTAAGTGACTGGCCTGTTGATACGCATGTGGGCTTAGCGCTTAGTGATATTGACAATGAAATATTAATAGGGTATGACCGGACTGTCTGGCTGTCAGATGTCACGTATTTACGTCCAGCTGACAAAGAAGCTTATCGCTGTTTACGACAGATGGATAAAAAGAAACAGAATGAAGGGGAAGATGAAGGCCATCACTTTTTAACAGAAGATGAACAGACCTCGCGTATCCCGAAAGCCTTGCTAGAACGAACGAGACGTTTTGTGGCTGATTGTGATGTCGTCATGCCACCAAAGGAACGGTTGTTACCTAAATTTCCACTCCCTGAAAATACATCGCCACATCGCTATTTAACTAAGTTATGTGAAGAAGCGCTTAAGAACAAGTACGGTGACAATACTGAGGCAACAAAGCGGATGCAGTATGAGCTCGCTGTCATAAACAAGATGGGCTACAGTGACTACTTCTTAATCGTCTCTGATTTTATTCGTTATGCCCGAAAAGAACAAATTATGGTAGGTCCAGGACGGGGATCAGCGGCGGGATCGATTGTCAGTTATTTACTTGATATTACGCAAGTGGACCCGCTTCACTATGAGTTATTATTTGAACGGTTTCTTAACCCGGAGCGGGTGACGATGCCAGATATTGATATCGACTTTTCTGATTATGGACGCGATAAAGTCATTGATTACGTCAAACAAAAATACGGTCGTGAACACGTTGCTCAGATTGGCACGTTTGGCACCTTTAAAGTTCGCTCAACGATACGTGAACTGGCGAAAGTATTCGGCTTAGCGGATGAGACGTTACATTATATTTTAAAATTGTTACCTCATGATCCGTCACTTACCATCACCCGGGCAGTGAAAGAGTCACCAGACTTACTGGACTACATTAAGCAATCAGATGAATTAAAATCATTCTTTAAAATCGCCCGAGTGATTGAAGACTTGCCGAGAAACTTATCGACCCACGCCGCTGGTGTGGTTATTTATCATGACCGGTTGACAAAGCATACACCACTAACCCGTGATAATGACGCGCATTTACTTACGCAGTACAACATGACTGATTTAGAGTCAATTGGCTTATTGAAGATTGACTTTCTCGGGTTAAAGAATTTAACGATTATTGAACATATCGTGAAAGATATTAGAAAAAAAGCTGTACCTGACTTTACGATGGATCAGCTAGCGTTAGATGATCAACCGACGTATCGGTTACTACAAAAAGGCCGCACCCTCGGGATCTTTCAATTAGAATCAAAAGGGATGCAAGACACACTTACGAAGTTAAAACCGACGCGGTTTGAAGATATTGTCGCTGTTAATGCCTTGTATCGTCCAGGTCCGATGGCGTTTATTGACACGTATATTAAGCGAAAAGAACAGAAAGAAACAGTGAGCTATTTACACCCTGATTTAGAACCGATTCTTCGGGATACGCATGGTGTCCTTATTTATCAAGAACAAATTATGCGTGTCGCCAATCAATTTGCCGGCTTAAGCTTTGGTGAAGCCGATCTCTTACGCCGGGCGGTCAGCAAAAAGAATCGCTCAGCGATTGAAAAAGCCAAAGCGACGTTTACAGCCGGCTGTCTAAAGAAGGGCTATGATGCCGCTATTATTGACGAAGTTTTTTCATGGATTCTAACTTCGCTAACTACGGTTTTAACCGCAGTCATGCGGTGAGTTATAGCTTGATTTCTTATCAGCTGGCCTATTTAAAAGCGCACTTCCCGAAAAACTTTTATACCGCTTTACTGAATGATGCTTACGGCTCGAACGATAAAATGGTGCAGTACAGCCATGAAGTAAAGCGCGCCGGGATCAACATGTTGGCACCTAATATTAATCAAAGCTTGCATCTATTTACCTCTGAAAAAGCCGGCATTCGGATGGGGTTAAAAGCGATTAAAGGCTTAAGTTACCCGGTGATTGATGCGATTGTCAAAGAGCGACGCCAAGCACCGTTTCAGAGTCTGTATGACTTTTGTTTACGCGTACCACTCGACTTAGTTAAACGTAAGGACATTGAAACCCTTGTCCTTGCCGGTGCATTTGATATTTTTGAGATTGAACGTGCGGCCTTATTACAATCCATTGATGCGGCGATTGAAAATGGCACCCTATTTGGGATATCCGTGGAGATATTGACTGGTTAGATGGGTTCTATCAAATGGAAGAGCGCTATCCAGACGCTGAACCGATGCCGTTAATGGAAAAATTAAGCTTTGAAAAAGCACTCGTCGGCATGTATGTCTCCACACACCCACTCGCCCATTACCGCCAACAAATCAGGCAACGCGGGAGCGTAAGTCTAACTTTTTTAACAGAAGTGCCTTGGTAAAACACGGCTATCAGACAGTGGCATTTGTGGAAGAGGTGCGCGTGATTCGAACGAAACGCGGGGAATCAATGGCTTTTATTCAACTGACGGATGAAGACGCGACATTTGAGATGGTGATTTTCCCCGAACAGTTCCGTACGTATAAACAGGTGTTAGTCGAAGGAGATTTTGTTTGGATTCGTGCGAAAATAGAAGAACGTCAAGGAAAAAAACAAGGCATTGTTGAAGAAGTAAAGCCGTTTGACTTTGATGATGTGAGGACACAACAAACAACAGATATGGCCTACTTCGTACAAGTCGTCGATATGAACGAGCAACAGGTGCTAAAGACATTAAAACCACTCGTGACAAAATATCCAGGTGATACACCCGTTATGTTGTATCAAAAAGAGACACGTCAATTGTTTAAATTAAAGCCAGAGTATTACTTAGAGAATGACTATGCGGTAAAAAAACAGTTACAACGATTGTTTGGAGATGACAATGTCAAACAAAAGTCAGTCAGTAGTTAGTGAATATCCTTTGAGTTCGTGGTCTAATGTGCCATGATCTCAAAGGTTTTTTGTCGTATATCGTAAGAAAGTTTGATATTTTCGGAATTCATTGGGTTGTTATTTACACTAGGTACTAATTTAGTGTAAGATAGTTTCTAGAGTGGTCAGACCAGTAGATATGTACAATTAAATAAAAAGGGTGGACATGACAGATGACGTTAAAAGAAGAAGCTTTACAGATGCATGAAGATAACCAAGGTAAATTAACGGTTCAGTCAAAGGTGATAATCAAAGATAAACATGATTTAAGTTTAGCTTATTCACCGGGTGTTGCCGAGCCGTGTCTGGAGATCGAGCGTGACGAGAATGCAGCCTATAAGTATACAATGAAATCAAATATGGTTGGCGTTGTCACGAATGGGACAGCGGTCCTTGGCTAGGTGCGATTGGCGCACAAGCGTCGTTACCGGTCATGGAAGGGAAAGCCGTCCTATTTAAGAATTTTGCCGATGTCGATGCTTTTCCGATCTGTTTAGATACGACAGATCCGGATGAAGTTATTCGCACCGTAGAGTTGCTGGCCCCAACATTCGGTGGCATTAATTTAGAAGATATTAAAGCGCCCGAATGCTTTTATATTGAACAAACACTAAAAGAACGATTAAATGTCCCTGTTTTCCACGACGATCAACACGGGACCGCTATTGTGACATTAGCTGGCTTAGTGAATGCGTTACGTCTGGTTGATAAGTCTTTTGACGAGATTAAAGTGGTCATTAACGGTGCTGGTGCTGCGGGTATTGCGATTGTGAAGTTACTCCATTACTTTGGAGTCAAAGATATGATTCTCTGTGATTCAAAAGGTGCTATCTACGAAGGGCGAGAAGTTGGATGAACGCTGAAAAAGAAGCGATATTAGCTTATACAAATAAGTCGAATGAAACGGGTGACTTGCGCTCGGTCATGAAGGATGCCGATGTATTTATTGGCGTCTCACTTAAAGATTTAGTCGATGAAGCGATGGTGGAATCGATGAAGCGTGACCCGATTATCTTTGCGATGGCGAACCCAGACCCAGAAATCACACCAGAACGGGCGAAACAGGCTGGTGCCCGTGTTATTGGAACAGGGCGCAGTGATTATCCAAATCAGGTAAATAACGTCCTTGCTTTTCCTGGTATTTTTAAAGGCGCCTCAGTGTGAGGGCAACAGACATCAATGAAGAAATGAAAGTGGCGGCTGTTCATGCGATTGCTGAGATTATTTCAGAATCTGACTTACATGAAGATTACGTGATTCCTGACCCATTTAATAAACAAGTGGCTGAAGCGGTTGCTCAAGCTGTGAGTGAAGCCGCTATAAAAAGTGGAGTCAGTCAAGGTGAGCATCTTGACCAAGACTAATGTCAATACGAAAGCGTATCAAAATGTCCTTGAAAAAATCAAAGATTATATTCAGATTGATCAATTAAAACCAGGCGACAAGCTGTCGTCTGAACGTGAAATGGCCGAAGAGTTAAATTTAAGTCGGTCAACGATTCGTGAAGGCCTAAGAGCGATTGAATTACTCGGACTGATTGAAACGAGACGAGGGAGGGGACGTTTTTACGTCCTTACCAATCGTATCAAACCTTATCATTACTTGCCGGCTTTATTTTTCAAGACCGAGAAACAAAAGACAATGTGGATGATACCCTTGTCATGATTGAAGATGTTATTATTGAACTTGGCCGCACACGAGGAGAAGACTATATTCAAAGTAAGTGGTCGGGCCACGGTTACGGTTATTGGAAAAAACGCGGCTATAAAGCAACGTTTGAAGTAATTCTATCTGTGATTGATAATCAATTGTTAGAAAAAATTTGGTATTTACTTTACGCCTTTTATTTATCCATTGAGGATAAACAACATATACGAACAGTGAAAGATTTATTCCAGTCGTTTCATGTTCAAACGACGATTGAAACATAAGGGGGGAACGATTGATGCAGTTTAAAAGTATTTTTTATAAAAAGAAAAAGTATGCGTCAATTCCAACAGAAAAAGCCAAACAAGAAATACCGGAAGGCCTGGTAGAAAAGTGCGGATCATGCGGAAAGATCTACTATGAAAAAGAATGGTCACAACAGTTAAAGGTGTGTCCCAACTGTGGTACTCACCACCGTCTAACAGCTTATGAGCGGATTCATGCTTTACTCGATGAAGAGAGCTTTACCGAATGGGATCCATCGATGGAAACGACCAATCCATTAAACTTCCCAGAGTATGAAGAAAAATTAAGAAAAGATCAAGCAAAGACCGGCTTAAAAGATGCGGTTGTGACAGGTAAAGGGACCATTAATGGTTATGAAACAGCGATCGTTGTCATGGACCGTTCTTTAGAATGGCGAGTATGGGTGCGGTTGTTGGTGAGAAGATTGCGCGTGCGTTAGAAAATGCGCGGGTAGCACAGTTACCGATGATTATCTTTACCGCCTCAGGTGGGGCAAGAATGCAAGAAGGTATGATCAGTTTAATGCAGATGGCAAAAACGTCGATGGCGGTCGACCGGTTTCATCGTAGTGGCGGCTGTCTGATCAATGTGTTTACGCACCCAACGACCGGCGGTGTCACCGCAAGTTTTGCCTCAATTGGTGATTATCATTTTGCCGAACCAAAAGCCTTGATTGGTTTTGCGGGAAGACGCATCATTGAACAGACGATTCGCGAGAAATTACCGGATGATTTTCAAACAGCCGAATTCCAGCTAGAACATGGACAAGTGGACAAAGTCGTCCATCGTCATGAATTAAAAGCACTGTTAACGACCGTCCTTGATTTACATCAACCGAAAGGACGTGCATAGTCATGAAGCAAGTACTAGCTTTTGAGAAACCAATCATTGAATTGAAAGAGAAAATTAATGAATTAAAAAAAATGGCAGAAGACAATCATTTGACATTGGATGATGAAATCAACACGATGGAGCAACGTCTCAAGCGACTTGAACACGATATATATGAACATCTATCCATCTGGGACCGAATTCAGATTGCGAGACATCCAGAGAGACCGACCTCGCTTGATTATATTCAACGATTATTTACTGATTTTATTGAGTTACATGGCGATAGACTATACCGCGATGATCCAGCCATTATCACGGGTATCGCTAAATACAAGGATATGCCGGTGACAGTTGTTGCCCAGCAACGCGGTAAAAATACAAAAGAAAATCTTTATCGTAACTTTGCCAGTCCGCATCCAGAAGGTATAGAAAAGCGATTCGTCAGATGAAATTAGCAGAGAAGTTTCATCGACCGATTGTTTGCTTTATTGATACGAAGGGGGCACACCCTGGAAAGGGTGCCGAAGAGCGTGGGCAAGGGGAAGCCATCGCGCGTAATTTAATGGAGATGGCGCATTTAACTGTGCCCATTATCGCTATTGTCATCGGTGAAGGAGGAAGTGGTGGCGCTTTAGGAATTGGTCTTGCTGATCATGTGCATATGTTAGAAAACGCCACTTATTCCGTGATCTCTCCAGAAGGTGCCGCAAGTATTCTTTGGAAAGATGCGACTAAGGCAGAAGAAGCCGCCAAGTCTTTAAAAATCACAGCCAAAGATTTAAAAGCTCTCGGAATTATTGATGAGATTATACCAGAAGTAAAAGGTGGAGCGCATCGTGATTTTGAGATGCAAGTCGCCTATCTTGATACGTATATAGAAAAATCATTCAATTATTTAGTGAAATGTGACCGGTCAACCTTACCTGAATTAAGGTGGGAGAAATATAAAAAAATCGGGGAAATAACCGAATAATTCACAAGACTATCAGGCAAAACGCATGAAAAAAATTAAAAACTTCGTAAAAATATTAAATAATCTTGAAAAACACCCCTAAATCTCTTGATTTAGGGGTGAGATTTTGACCGCTTTCATGTATAATCATAGATGGAATTACATTCATGCATCATATATGTTATAATGAGTGAGTTTTAAAAGAGAAAGAAGCTAATTGAGGTGAAAGTATGAAAAGAATTGGAGTTTTAACTAGTGGGGGCGATGCTCCAGGTATGAACGCGGCCATTCGCGCTGTTGTTCGTAAAGCGATTTACCATGACATGGAGGTTTTTGGTATCTACAATGGGTACCAAGGTCTAATGGAAGGTAAAATCGAACAGTTAGACGTAGGTTCAGTCGGTGATATCATTCAACGTGGTGGTACGATGCTTTACTCTGCACGCTCTGAAGAATTTAAAACAGATGAAGGGCAGAATAAAGGGATTGAACAATTAAAGAAATTTGGTATTGAAGGTCTTATCGTTATCGGTGGAGACGGATCATTCCAGGGTGCAGCGAAACTTACAGCCAAAGGTTTCCCGTGTATCGGTATTCCTGGTACCATTGATAATGATATCGCAGGAACGGATTATACCATCGGTTTTGATACGGCGCTTAATACGATTATTGAAGCGGTCGATAAGATCAGAGATACCGCAACATCACATGAGCGTACGTATGTGATCGAAGTTATGGGTCGTGACGCAGGGGATTTAGCGTTATGGGCAGGTCTAGCCAACGGTGCCGAATCAGTGCTTATCCCTGAGAAAGATGAACCATTTGAAAATGTGGTTGATCGCTTAAAACGCGGCTCAGAGCGTGGTAAGAAACACAGTATCATTATCCTTGCTGAAGGTGTTGGTAGTGGTTTTGATTATGGTAAGAAGATTGAAGCAGCGACAAGCTTTGAAACACGTGTGACTGTGTTAGGGCACATCCAACGTGGTGGACGCCCAACAGGTGCTGACCGTGTGCTTGCCAGTCGTTTAGCTGGTAAAGCGGTTGATTTACTACTAGAAGGTCAAGGTGGCCGTATGGTAGGTATTCAAAACAACCAACTTGTTCATCATGATATTATCGAAGCATTAAAACAAACACATAACTTGGACATGTCACTTTACCAATTAATGAGCGAAATATCTATCTAATTTTTTAATAGATAAATGTGTTGTTACAATTTCAAGGAGGAATTTATCAAATGAGAAGAACTAAAATTGTATGTACAATTGGACCGGCTTCAGAATCAACTGAGAAATTAGAGCAGTTAATCGAAGCAGGAATGAACGTTGCCCGTTTAAATTTTTCGCACGGTGACTTTGAAGAGCATGGTGCCCGTATTAAAAATATCCGTGAGGCAGCAGCAAAATTAGGTAAAACAGTCGCGATTCTCTTAGATACAAAAGGACCAGAAATTCGTACAGGTACGATGACAGACGGTCAAGTGGATATCGTTAAAAATCAACATATCAACATCACAATGGATGAATCTTTCTTAGGAACAACAGATAAATTTGCGGTGACTTACCCTGAATTAATCAATGATGTTCACGTCGGTTCAAAAATCTTGCTTGATGATGGTTTAATTGAACTTGAGGTTGTTGAGATTCTAAAAGATCAAAACGAACTGAAAACAAAAGCATTAAACTCAGGTTTACTTAAAAACAAAAAAGGTGTGAACGTACCTAACGTAAGTGTTAACTTACCAGGGATGACTGACAAAGACGCTAAAGATATTCTTTTCGGTATTGAACAAGGCGTTGACTTTGTTGCGGCTTCATTTATCCGTCGTGCATCTGACGTGTTAATGATTCGTGAGCACTTAGATAACAATGGTGGAAAAGACATCCACATTATTCCTAAAATTGAAAACCAAGAAGGTGTCGATAACTTAGATGCTATCCTTCAAGTCGCTGACGGTTTAATGGTTGCTCGTGGTGACTTAGGTGTTGAAATCCCACCTGAAGATGTACCGGTTGTTCAAAAAGACATGATTCAAAAATGTAACAATGCTGGTAAGCCAGTTATTACAGCAACACAAATGTTAGACTCAATGCAACGTAACCCACGTCCAACACGTGCAGAAGCATCTGACGTTGCGAACGCCATCTTTGATGGTACGGACGCGATCATGTTATCTGGTGAAACGGCTGCCGGGGATTACCCAGTAGAAGCTGTTCAAACGATGCACCGTATCGCGCTTAAAACAGAATCAGTTCTTGATCATAAAGCTATTTTAGATCGTCGTTCTAAAACAAGTGAAATGACTATGACAGATGCGATTAGTCAATCAGTCAACCATACAGCGATGAACCTTGATGTTGATGCGATTCTTACACCAACAAACAGTGGCCAAACAGCGCGTATGATTTCTAAATACCGTCCAAAAGCGCCAATCGTTGCGGTAACATTTGACGAAAAAGTAAGCCGCCGTTTAGCTCTATCATGGGGTGTAAGTGCGATTACAGGTGAATTCGCTTATACAACGGATGAAGTCCTTGACCTTGCGATTGAACGCGGTCTTGAAACGGACAAATTCCACCGTGGCGACCGTGTGATTATCACTGCTGGTGTGCCTGTTGGTGAACGTGGTACAACAAACATGATGAAAGTTCATATCATTGGTGATGTCTTAACAAGTGGCCAAGGAATTGGCAAAGGATCAACGATCGGCCGTGCTGTTTTTGCGAAAAACGCAGAAGAAGCCAATGAAAAAGCAAAAGTAGGCGATGTGTTAATCACTCTAGGGACTGATAAAGACATGATGCCAGCACTTGAAAAAGTAAGTGGTGTGATTACAGTTGAAGGTGGTTTAACTTCACACGCAGCTGTTGTTGGTCTTGACCTAGCGATTCCTGTCATCGTTGGCGTCAGCAATGCGATGGATGTAATCGAAGAAGGTAAAGAAATTACGATTGATGCTAAAAAAGGTGATATTTACGCAGGGCGCGCAAGCATCCTTTAATTCGCCAAACCAACGATAGATTTGTTATAATAAGAAGAGACTTCGGTCTCTTCTTTTTGTCTGTAATTTTATCTTTCATTCCGCATGAGCTCAGGATGAAACAAAGGCAGTGAAAAATAGCAGCAATCAAGTAAATAAGAGTAAGCGACGTACGTTCAATAGATAAGTGAGGGGATACTATGTGGAAATGGGTTATACTGACGATTATGATTATGCCAGCGCTTGAGCTAGCGGTTATTTTGTGGGCAGGTTCATTGATTGGTGGGTGGTCTGTGTTTGGTTTTATTTTGTTCACAGGTTTCATTGGTGCGGTTCTAGCGAAACAGCAAGGGGCAGAAACCTTGCAAAAAGCAAATGAACGTATGCAACAAAGAGAAATGCCGGGTGAACAAATCTTTGATGGGATTTGTATACTCATTGGTGGATTGTTATTATTGACGCCTGGTTTCATTACTGATGCGATTGGTTTTACTTTACTCTTACCGTTTACTAGAGGACCATTAAAAAGATTATTGAAGCGCCAAATTGAACAGATGATGAGGAATGGTCAAATCATCACCTATCGCCGTTTTTAAAAGTGTATCCAGAGAATAACTCTCTGGATACACTGTATAAAAAATGAATATTTAGCCGGTGAAGATTCTGATATTTCGCTATATTTGCTTAAATTAATACCAGATGACTATATTTTTTATGCGATGTATGTTAAGATTATTCGGTGAATGTATCTGATTATGTTATTGATTGATACTAATTAAGAACAAATGGTGAACAGGGAGCGGTTTGAAAAAGCTATGTTTAATCAATCCACATTATTTTTAATCATCTTACTCTTGCTTGGTTACTTTGGCAAAAACCAAGCAATTATTATTTCCGTGTATGTCCTTTTAGGGATACAGTTATTTAAGTTAGACACAAAACTATTTCCAATCATTCAAGAACGTGGCATGAGTATCGGTGTCACGATTATTACCTTATCGGTATTGATTCCGATTGCGACAGGCGAAATTGGTTTTTCTGATTTGATTGAAAGTGTTAAAAATTATTACGGTTGGATTGCGCTAGGAGCAGGATTGTTCGTATCGATTGTTGCCCGTGGGGGACTTGATTTACTTGCGAATGATCCACATTTAACGACAGCTTTAGTGATGGGGACAATCTTGGCGGTTGTTTTCTTACAAGGGGTAGCTGTTGGACCGCTTATTGGTGCTGGTATCGCTTATATGATTATGAACATCGTTGATCACGTTATAAAATTATTCTGAATACAACAGGGGAGGAAGAGGGATGTCAACATCAAAAGGTTTAGAAGGTATTATTGTGGCAGAAACAGATATTACGTCAATCGAAGAAGGAAATTTAAGCTATGTAGGCTACAGTATTGATGACCTGGCAGAACAGGCATCATTTGAAGAAGTCGTTTATTTACTATGGCATAAACACTTACCCAATGACGAAGAGTTACATAATTTTAAAACCCAGTTGTTTAATGAGATGACACTCAGTCCGTCGTTTATTGAACAGTTAAAACATATGCATGTGGAAAACGCCCACCCGATGGATGTTCTACGAACAGCCGTTTCAATGCTGAGTCTATATGATTCTGAGCATGACCATGAAGATCGGGAGGCTAATTTTGACCGAGCTGTTCTTTTACAAGCGAAAATGGCGATGATTATTACAACGTTTCATCGGCTAAGAAATAAGGATTCGCTCGTTCAACCGAAACAAGACTTAAGCTACGCTGAGAACTTCTTGTACATGTTACACGGGAAAGATGTGGACCCACTTGAAAGCAAAGCGTTTAATAAAGCGCTTGTCCTCCATGCTGACCATGAACTCAATGCCTCAACTTTCACAGCACGTGTGTGCGTTGCGACCTTATCTGATTTGTATTCAGGTTTAACGGCCGCTATTAGTGCGTTAAAAGGACCGTTACACGGCGGTGCAAATGAACAAGTCATCAAGATGCTGATGGAGATTGAAACAGCTGAAAATGCGATTCCTTATGTAAAAGAAAAAATCGCGAATAAAGAAAAAATTATGGGTATGGGACACCGGGTGTATAAAGAGGGTGACCCACGGGCCAAACACCTAAAAGACATGTCAAAAGAAATTACCAAACAAAATGGCATGCCGCATTGGTATGAGATGTCAGAAAAAATTGAAAGCTATGTCAAAGAAACAAAAGGTTTACCGGCTAATGTGGACTTTTATTCGGCGTCGATGTATCACGCTTTAGGTGTTCCACATGACTTATTTACGCCGATTTTTGCGATGAGTCGAACATCTGGATGGATTGCCCATATGCTTGAACAATATGCTAATAATCGACTCATACGCCCAAGGGCAGAGTATGTTGGTCCGATGAATCAAACATTTAAACCCGTGAATAAACGTTAATTAACGTTTACCTATATACAAAACTCAAGGAGGAAATCTAAATGACACAAGGTGAAAAAATTACCGTAGAACAAGGGAAGGTCATTACACCCAACCATGCTATTATTCCATTTATTGAAGGAGACGGAACCGGTCCTGATATTTGGAATGCAGCCAGTCGTGTACTTGAGGCAGCTGTAAATAAAGCTTATCATGGCGAAAAATCAATCGTCTGGAAAGAAGTACTTGCGGGAGAAAAAGCCTTTAACGAAACAGGTGAGTGGTTACCAGAAGCAACACTCGATGCTATTCGTGAATATAAAATTGCGATTAAAGGTCCACTTACAACGCCGATTGGTGGCGGGATTCGTTCGTTAAACGTTGCTTTACGTCAAAAACTAGATTTATTCACATGCTTACGTCCAGTCCGTTACTTTGATGGCGTACCATCACCAGTTAAACGTCCAGAAGACACGGATATGGTCATCTTCCGTGAAAATACGGAAGATATTTATGCGGGTATTGAGTGGGCGAAAGGTTCTGATGAGGTGAAGAAAGTCATTGATTTCTTACAAAATGAAATGGGTGTGACAAATATTCGCTTCCCAGAAACATCTGGTATTGGTGTGAAACCAGTATCTGAAGAAGGAACAAAACGTCTTGTGCGTGCAGCGATTGATTATGCGATTAAAGAAGGTCGTAAGAGCGTGACCCTCGTGCATAAAGGAAATATCATGAAGTTCACAGAAGGGGCCTTTAAAAACTGGGGTTATGAATTAGCTGATACAGAATTCAAAGACCAAGTCTTCACGTGGGCAACGTATGATAACATCGTTGAAGCAGAAGGAAAAGAGGCAGCTGACAAAGCGCAAGCAGAAGCTGAGGCAGCAGGTAAAATTATCGTCAAAGACGCGATTGCCGATATTTTCTTACAACAGATTCTCACACGTCCAAAAGAATTTGATGTTGTGGCGACGATGAACTTAAATGGGGATTACATTTCAGATGCTCTTGCGGCTCAAGTGGGTGGTATTGGTATTGCGCCAGGGGCGAATATTAATTACGAAACTGGCCATGCAATTTTTGAAGCGACACACGGAACAGCACCTAAATATGCTGGTTTAGATAAAGTAAATCCATCGTCTGTTATTCTCTCTGGTGTCCTGATGCTAGAACACTTAGGTTGGAATGAAGCAGCTGACTTAATCACGAAAGCAATGGATCACACGATTGGTTCTAAAGTCGTGACGTATGATTTTGCGCGTCTGATGGACGGGGCAACTGAAGTGAAAACAAGTGAATTTGCGGATGCGTTAATTTCTAACATGAATAAATAATAACGTCGCTAAGCGGATAACGATAACACATCGTTATCCGTTTTTCTATGTTCTAAAGAATAATCGATTACTTTTATGACTTCAATAGGTTGTTGACACTGTGTTGGTAAACGCCGATGAAATCTAGGTTATAAAATAACCTTTTTTTGTTATTTATGTGTTAATGAGTTATAATATAAGTGATAAGATAAAAAAGCAACCATATATCTAGGAGGCCATAGAATGAAGAAAAAATGGATAGGGATTATGGCGATGATCGTATTCATTGGCATCACATCGTTTGCGGTATTAAGTAACGGTTCAGAAGGTAACGCAAAAGTTACATTAAGTTATCAGGGTGTACCTTTAACGATTGGTGTTTTGTCAGATAATAGCTTACCTGACTTTGATCTTGAAGAAGCGGACGTGACGTTTGAAACAGTGACGTTTAGTGACCTCACTGGTAGCAATGTTGATGCGTATCTTTTCACAAAGGAACACTTTGATGTGTTATCTGAAGATAAGTATAGTCAAATACTTAGCGAGAATGGTGTTCCTAACTTTTTGTTGATCCAAAAAAAGAAGTGATGCCATTCTATCTAGAAAATCTCTTATATAGCGACGTCCCAGAAGCCGATAATCAAGCTTACATTGAAGGTTTTGCCGTCTTAGAAGATGAAACGAAGTCATGGGCTATATCAGAATCATACGAAGATGTGACAGATGAACTAAAAACTACGGCGTATCAATCGATGTTACACGTGTTAAAAACACATAAAGAACAAGAATTCTTAAAACAATAACTTCAACCGAAGTCGCAGTACATTACTGTGGCTTTTATTTTTTTACTCTTACGTTTTTTCTTCACCTGTTCGCGTGGATCTTATCTTCATCACGAAAAGTAATCTTTACAAAAACTTTACTTTGTAAAGGAAATTTTACGTATAGTTTTAATAGTCTGACTTTCAATTATCGAATAAAACGGCTATGATAAATATGAACGAAACATGAAGGGGGTATAAAGGTTGGGTAAAAAATCTTAATTGTCGATGATGAAGAATCGATTGTCACCTTATTACAATACCATATAGAGAAAGCGGGCTTTAGTACCGATGTCGCTTATTCAGGTACAGAGGCACTAGCTAAGGCGATTAAACATGACTATGCATTAATTGTTCTTGATTTAATGTTACCAGGAATGGAAGGGACCGATGTCACCAAAGCATTGCGTCAAGAAAAAGTAGATAGCCCCATCTTGATGCTGACGGCGAAAGATGATGAGTTTGATAAAATCTTAGGCTTGGAACTTGGAGCGGACGATTATTTAACCAAACCGTTTAGCCCAAAAGAAGTGGTGGCGCGGATTAAAGCATTTTGCGTCGGACTAATAAGCCGAAAGAAGAAGAGGCGCTGCACTTAGCTATTGGTGATTTAACGATTTACCCAGAGCAATACGAAGCGACCCTTAGCGGTGAAGCTTTAACTTTCACTAGAAAAGAGTTCGAACTACTGTTTTATTTAGCTAAACACAAAGGGAAAGTGCTCTCACGTGATCAATTACTGACCGCAGTATGGAACTACGATTTTGCGGGTGATACCCGGATTGTTGATGTTCATGTTAGTCATTTACGAGAAAAAATCGAACCTGATACGAAACAACCGATTTATATCAAAACAATCCGCGGGCTTGGTTATAAGATGGAGGAGCCGAAGATATGACACCTAATCGGCGGCTGTTTTTTATTCAAGTCCTGTCGGTTAGTCTGTTGTTTTTCACGCTTGTGTTTACGATCGTCCCGCTTGTCTCAGGTAGTTCGCAATACATTGTCTTCTTTTTATTAACAGGTGCTTATTTTGCGATTATCTTATTATTTTATCAAGTGTACAAAAATTATGTACGCCCCGTAAAACATCTCATCGATACGATTGAGTCACTCGTGAGTGGTAATTATAAAGTCAGAGTGCACGAAGATTTTCATGCGGATACAGGACGACTTCAAGGGGCTATTAATGAACTCGCCCGTCATTTACAAAGATTTGAATCGTCAAGAAAAAATGCATGCCCGTCAACTAAATAGTGTCATTGAAAATATGGCCAGCGGGGTGATGCTGATTGACCAACAAGGTATGTGCATTTAGTCAATAAACGCTTTGTTGATTTGTTTGGTTTAACAAGGGACCGCTATACCGAGTCATTATACTACGAGGTCCTCACCCAAAATCAAATCCACGAAACGGTTCAAGAAGTCTTTTTATATGAACAACCCATTAAAAATGAAATGACCCTCACTAAAGATTTAACGACGTACCATTTAGAAGTGATTGGCGCGCCTTACTTTAACCAGAAACACGACTTGCGCGGGGCTGTCCTTGTTTTTCATGATGTGACAGAATTTAAACGCTTAGAACAAATGCGAAAAGACTTCGTAGCCAATGTTTCGCATGAACTAAGAACACCCATCACGTCGATTAAAGGTTTTGCTGAAACGATGCTAGAAGATGAATTAGACCCACAACTCGAACAACGTTTTCTCTCGATTATTCATAAAGAGAGCCACCGATTACAATTGCTCATACAGGACCTACTTGATTTATCTAAATTAGAAAAAGCCGATTTTCATTTGAACTACCAGACGATTAGTGTGGATGCTTTAATTAAAGAATCCGTTGAAATGGCAAAGGTACAAGCAAAAGAAAAAAGCATCACCTTGATGATAGAAGGTGACCATGGGCTCATGTTATCAGCAGACTATGACCGATTAAAGCAGGTCGTACTAAACCTCATTTACAACGCTATTAACTATACACCCAGCGATGGAAAGGTAACGGTTTCTGCTTTTGAATCGTCGGGTTATATTAAAATTCAAGTGATAGATAACGGTATTGGCATTGAGCCAGAAGTGTTACCGCGTATTTTTGAACGTTTTTATCGCGTCGATAAAGCAAGAAGTCGAAATACCGGGGGGACGGGATTAGGTTTATCGATCACGAAGCATATTGTTGAAGCTCACCATGGTCAGATTTTTGTTGATAGTGTGGTTGATGAAGGCTCTACATTTACGATTATGTTACCGAAAGAACAGGCATAAGTGTCTGTTCTTTTTGCTGTCTATAAAGAGAGTATTATTTTTGAAAATGATCAAAACATGATAAGATAAGAGTAGTTTCAATCAATGATTGCCAATGAAAGTTAATCGTCACCGCCAGTATAGGGCATAATAAATAGAATTAGACATATTGAAGATGAGGAGTTGACATGAATGTCAGATAAAAAATTAGTCTTGATTGATGGGAACAGTGTCTTGTACCGGGCATTTTTCGCTTTGCCATTACTTTCAAATAAGCAAGGGGTGCATACTAATGCCGTCTTTGGTTTTACGAAGATGTTGTTAACCATTTTGGAGCGAGAAGCGCCTACGCATGCCTTAGTTGCCTTTGATGCGGGTAAAACGACCTTCCGTCACGAAACGTATAAAGAATATAAAGGGGGTAGACAAAAAACACCCCCTGAATTATCCGAACAATTCAATATGACCCGTGAGTTGCTTGATGCCTTTAAGCTTACGCATTATGAGTTAGAGAATTATGAAGCAGATGATATTATCGGCACATTATCAAAACAAGCAGAAGATAAAGGCTTCGATGTAGCTGTGATCACGGGTGATAAAGATATGTTACAACTCGTATCAGAGAAAACCTCCGTGCACTTAACGAAAAAAGGGATCAGTGAGACAGAGAGCTATACACCAAACTATCTTTACGAAAAATTAGAAATAACACCAGCGCAGATTGTCGATATGAAAGCATTGATGGGAGACGCTTCAGATAATATACCAGGCGTTCCTGGTGTTGGTGAAAAAACAGCCATTAAATTATTAAAGCAATTTGAGACCTTAACAAAAGTATATGACGCACTTGATGATGTCAGTGGTAAGAAATTAAAAGAAAAGTTAGCCACACATAAAGAAGATGCGTTTATGTCTTATGAACTGGCGACGATTAATTGTGAGTCGCCGATAGAGGTTAAACTAGAAAACACGACGTATACTGGTTATGATATGAAACAACTGCGCGATTTATTTAAACAACTCGAGTTTAAATCGCTGATGTCAATGATTGATTCCGATCAAATCGAAGAAACAGAAACATTAAAAGATATGACAGTCGAAGTCGTTGATGATTTTAGTACACTTAACCTAACGGGAGAAGAGAGCTTAGTAGTTGATTATCTAACAGAACAATATCATACGGATGATATACTCGGTATAGGTATGAGTAATCAAGACCACCATTATTTTTTAAGTAAGGACGTTGTTGAACAAGATACCGCTTTTCATGCGTATCTTAAAGATGCGTCGATGAAAAAATATACGTTCGATGCAAAAAAAGTATTAGTCACGTTTAAACGTTTAGGTATTGACGTTAAAGGCATTGTCTTTGATTTGTTGTTAGGGTCTTATTTAGTAAATCCATCTGAAAATAATCATGATATTCCGTCGATTGCGGCGCGTTATGATTCGATTGGGGTAAGGGAAGACGATGATGTTTACGGTAAAGGGAAAAAACTCGCCGTTCCTAACGAAGACGCGCTACGCGATCACATTGTTAGGAAAGCCCACGTCGTTTATGCGCTTAAATCAACGATTGAAGAAGGCCTCGTGACAAATGAACAAATGGATTTATTAGAAACGCTTGAACTGCCATTAAGTCACATATTAGCCGATATGGAACAGCTCGGAGTGATGGTTGACAGGGAGAAGTTACAAACGATGCAGAAAGACTTGGCTGAACGGATTCAGACCCTTGAACAAAACATTTATGAAACAGCGGGTGAATCATTTAACTTAAATTCACCCAAACAGCTCGGTGTCGTTTTATTTGAAAAACTAGAACTACCTGTGGTCAAGAAGACAAAAACAGGCTATTCAACCGCAGCGGATGTGTTGGAACAGCTAAAAACAAAACATCCAATCATTGAAGATATATTACTGTATCGTCAGCTTCAGAAGCTGCAATCAACTTATTTAGAAGGATTGCTTAAAGTTATTCATGAGGACGGCAAAGTGCATACGCGCTTTAACCAAGCTTTAACCCAAACAGGCCGTCTATCATCGACAGACCCTAACTTGCAAAATATTCCGATCAGATTAGAAGAAGGTAGAAAAATTCGTCAAGCCTTCGTTCCAAGTGAGAAGGATTGGGAAATATTCGCGTGTGATTACTCGCAAATTGAGTTACGCGTCCTTGCGCATATTGCGGGGGATGAGAAATTAATTCAAGCCTTTAAAGATGACCGCGACATTCATACCCAAACGGCGATGGACGTCTTTCATGTCGAAGAAGACGCGGTGGATAGTTTAATGCGCCGCCAAGCAAAAGCGGTCAATTTTGGTATTGTCTACGGTATTAGTGATTACGGCCTATCACAAAACTTAGGCATTACCCGTAAAGAAGCCCAAGCTTTTATTGATCGTTATTTTGAAAGTTATCCTGGTGTGAAAGAATATATGGATGAGATTGTAAAAGAAGCCAAACAACAAGGTTATGTGACGACGCTTATGCATCGTCGTCGCTATTTACCGGATATTACGAGTCGTAACTTTAACCAGCGCAGTTTTGCTGAACGTACCGCTATGAATACACCGATTCAAGGAAGTGCTGCTGATATAATTAAGAAGGCCATGATTGACTTGGCCGCACGTTTAAAATCAGAAGATTTACGTGCAAATGTATTGCTGCAAGTACATGATGAGCTAATTTTAGAAGCACCAAAAGAAGAAATAGCGCGATTGAAAAAAATTGTACCAGAGGTCATGGAACAGACAGTCGAATTATTAGTGCCACTCAAAGTCGATTATGCGCATGGACCAACATGGTATGATGCAAAATAAGAACGGAGAATGATCAATGCCAGAGTTACCAGAAGTTGAAACGGTAAGGCGAACGTTAAAGACGTTAATCACGGATAAAACGATTGAATCCGTTGATGTTCGCTTCGCTAAAATGATTAAAAAACCAGATGATGTTCACGCATTTGAAATGATGCTAAAAGGGCAAACAATTCGTGATATTAAACGTCGTGGGAAATTCTTATTATTTATCTTAGATGATGTTGAAATGGTGTCTCACTTACGAATGGAAGGAAAGTTTGCCACGCGTCCCGATAACGATCCGGAGAATAAACATACCCATGTGATTTTCACCTTTACTGATGGGACGAGCTTACACTATAACGATGTACGTAAATTTGGTACGATGCATGTCTTCCGTAAAGGTGAAGCACTTGAACAGTTACCGATGAAACAAGTAGGGGTCGACTTATATTTAGACCAAGTCGAGGTCGATACTTTGTATCCTAAAATCACCAAGTCAACCCGCGCGATTAAAAATATTTTACTTGATCAACAATTACTTGCCGGTTTAGGTAATATTTATGTAGATGAAACACTGTTTCGCTCAAGCATTCATCCGATGACAAAGGGGCAGGCGTTAAGTCGTGAAGATGTTGAGCTAATCTTAATAGAAGCGCAAGCAGTCATAAATGAAGCGGTTGAACAAGGCGGGACAACCATTAGAAGTTATACGAGTGCCGATGGCAATATGGGTATGTTTCAACAAACGCTGAATGTCTATGGACAAACAGAAAAGCCTTGTCCGGTTTGTGACACGCCGATTGAAAAAACAAAGGTATCCGGACGTGGGACGCATTACTGCCCGATATGCCAAGTAATCAAACAGCCGGAGGAGTGAACATATGTCTTGTGTAATAGGTCTAACAGGCAGTATTGCGACCGGAAAAAGTACCGTCGTCGATTGGTTTAAAATAAAACAAGTCCCTGTGATTGATGCCGATCAGATTGCGCGTGAGATTGTTGAACCTGGACGTCCCATGCTTAGCCGTCTGAAAGAGACATTTGGTGAGATGATTATACAAAAAGATGGCTCGCTTGACCGCGCCTTGCTTTCGCAGCTGATTTTTAATGATGAGACATTGAGGCAAACACTCGATAACTTAATGCACCCAGCTATTATTGAAGAAATCATCACGCGACGTGATCACTATATTGAGCAAGGTGAGCCCATCATTATCTTAGATATTCCGTTACTGTTTGAAGGTGACTTAACAGATTTAGTCGACCGTGTGCTTGTCGTTTATACAACTCAAGCCAAGCAACTCCAGCGATTAATGAAAAGAAATGATCTCTCAGAACAAGAGGCAAAAAAACGAATAAAAGCCCAGGGGTCAATTGAGAAGAAAAAACAATTAGCAACCGATGTCATTGACAACAATCGTTCAGTGGAAGAGACTTATCTACAATGTGACGCGTTGTACGATAACTATATGTCGTGTGGGGAAAATCAGTGAACGAATAACAGGTGGGAAGCTAAGTGTCAGTAAGTAGCAGCCTGTGCGAAAAATTAATAAATAATTTTCAAAAAAACAGTTGCGTAATGACACGTTTCGATATATACTTTTCCTGCGCGTGCATTTTGATATGATGTACAACAATATGAAAATGTGCAGTTGATTGCTTAAAGGGTTAGGACCTCTTTGGACTAACTTTCCCCCGTGGCAATTAGGCTTACATTTTACAAAAAAGAAATAGGGGGAGTGTTTATAATGGACACAATGGGAAGACACGTTATTGCTGAAATGTGGGATTGTAATATTGATATTTTAAATGATATGGGAAAGATTGAACAAATCTTTGTTGATGCGGCACTTAAATCAGGTGCGGAGATTCGCGAAGTGGCGTTTCATAAATTTGCCCCGCAAGGTGTCAGTGGTGTGGTCATTATATCTGAATCACATTTAACGATCCACAGTTTCCCAGAACACGGATATGCAAGTATCGATGTCTATACGTGTGGGGATATTATTGACCCGAACGTCGCTTGTGATTATATCGCTGAAAGCTTAGAATCAAAACGTTTAGAACGTGTAGAAGTACCAAGAGGTCTTGGACCAATCCGCGTACCGAAATCAGAAGCACTTTAATAGCCACTCCTCTTAGTATGTGATTACTGAGAGGAGTTTTTGCATCTTGACAAACTTTTCTGTTGTTTTGTGTAAAGAACATGGAAATACAAACATTGTTATCGTTTTCTCATGCTAAACATGTTAAAATAAAAGACATATGTATAAGAAGATAAGAAAAAGTAAATGATGAGGTGTAAATATGGGATTTAAAGAAACGTTTAATAAGTATTTTAACAACCATTCCGAAACAGCTGAAAAACATTGGGATAAAAAGTTAGAAAGCAAGTATTTTAAAACAACGAAAGACCGTGGCTTTGACGCGGTTATGGCGTATTTTAAAAAGAATCCAAATTGTGAAGTTAAAGCATCTTCACAAGAACGTGGAGAAATTACGGTCAATTATAAAGGGAAACGTCGTGCCTTTGTTGTGGCGACCATTATTATGGTAAAGCCATTCCGTACATCGGTAGATTTTTCAGTGACGACTGAAGGTGGCCTGTTTGATTTAGGTTTTAGCCATAATTTGATTACGAAACTTTATGATGATTTGAAACAAGAAATGGAACTCGTTGACTGATTAAACTATAATCAAGAAAAATAAGAGATCTTTAGAAGGAGGTTGTTAAACGATGCGGTGTCCTAACTGCCATGACAAACATACACGGGTATTAGATTCACGACCAATTGAAGATAATCAAGCGATTAGACGTCGACGCGAATGCGAAGCTTGTGCGCATCGATTTACGACCTTTGAACGAATTGAAGAGATGCCTTTAATCGTTGTTAAAAAAGAAGGTGTCCGTGAAACTTTTAGTCGTGAAAAATTGGTGCGGGGACTTATGAAAGCCTGTGAGAAACGCCCGGTAGCTTTGGAACAATTGGAAGACTTAGCACTTAATGTTGAACGCTCGTTAAGAAGTCGTGGACAATCAGAAGTAGACAGTAATGATATTGGTGAACTCGTGATGGAAGGACTCAGTCAGATCGATGAAGTTGCTTATGTGCGGTTTGCCTCTGTGTATCGACAATTTAAAGATATTAATGTTTTTTTGGATGAGCTTAAAGAATTAATTCATGAAGATAAAAAAGGTGTGGCCAACCCAGCGTCTGATGACAAATAAGGTTTGGCGATACATCATTTAACATTAAATGAGCCGCTCGGCTCATTTTTCATTTAAACAAAGAAAGGAAGAGCGCGATGCATCATTCAATTGGAAAAGTGTTGCCCGCTGATGGCTACCGGACGACAAAAATGTTTGACTTATCGGATGAACAGTATCAAGCGTTGTATCAGTTGTATCAGCCTATCATTGGTATTGAAGCACTCAGTTTATATATGACGCTCTATCATCAAATTGCTTTCCACGATCGACATTCGCATCACTATCTGATGCAATTATTAAATCAATCGCTGACAACTATTTACGACGCACGTACGAAAATTGAAGCGATTGGCTTACTGGAAACCTATCGTTATGAAGATGATCAACAAACGCTCTATGATTTTCATTTGAAATCACCAATGACCCCCGTTGTTTATGAGTGATGATGTTTTGAGTCAAATGTTGTATCATCAAATTGGTAAGCAAAAATTTCAGTCATTAAAATCAAAAATACTCGAACGAACAGCCTTTACGCCCTCAGGTGAACCTATTACACATACCTTTTCTGATGTGTTTTTACATCAACCTGTTGATATCGAAATGGATCAAACGGAAGAGACGGCTAAAATTAAACATCAACCGAAAAGACAAGACTGGATTACTGATACCGTCATTGATTTTGATTGGTTGAGTCAAAATTTACAGTCGCGTATGCTGAATGATGACGTGATTTTATCCAGAGATAATCAACGCTTTATTAATCAGATGGCAGTGCTTTATAATTTATCTAACTCTGAAGTGGATAAGTTATTACAGTGGTCGATTGATTCTGAGCATCGTCTTGATAAAGAAGCCTTTAAAGAAGCGTGTTTAGATGCGATTGATGTCCAACCATCGAAACAACAAGTTATTACCCAACGCGAGCGATTGAAAAAAAGTGAAGTAGATGATTCGCCAACGACTGCGCCTCAATCAAAAAAAGCACGGTTTATTGAACAAATGGAGACACTCAGTCCTAAAGAATTAATTGAAGACTTATCAGGTGAAGCTGCTGCATCCACGCAAGACATCAAAATGATCGCGGATATTATGGAAAAACAAGCACTCTCACCAGGAGTGATGAATGTTTTGATTCACTACGTTATGTTAAAATCAGATATGAAGTTATCACGTGCCTATATGGAAAAGATTGCGAGCCATTGGGCGAGAAAACAAATTAAAACAGTCACCCAAGCGATGGCGCTCGCAAAAGAAGAACATACGAAGTATCAATCAAAAGATTTTAAAAAGAGTTATCCGAGGAAAAGATCCGGCCGTGAGGCTGTCGTGCCGGAATGGTTTAAAAAACAAAAGACTGAACCTAATAAGACGAATCAACAACCATCAGGCACTGACCAACCAGCATCAGATGATGGTCAAGAAATTGATGCGCTGTTAAAATCATTTCAAGCAAAGAAAAAGAAGCAGTAAATCATGATTTAAAAAATCTGTAGGTAAATGAAATTGAGGTGGTGACACGATGGAACCGATTAATGTTTCGTTGAAAAAGTGGATGAAAAAGAATCAATCCTTCCAAGAAACATATCAAAAAATGAAACGCGAAATCTTACAAGATCCCGAGATAAAAGCTGTCATTGAAGCAAACGAGGCCATTGATGACAAGGCGATTGACCGGCAATTAATGACATTATATGAATACTATTCACAAAATAGAGATTGTGACAATTGTTCGGATCATGGCTGTGTTAATAATGTTTTACCAGGGTATAAACCGATTCTAAATGTAGAAGGTGACACGTTCCACCTCACCTATGAAAAGTGTAAATATACGCGGATTGAAGAAGAACAAAAGCGTCGGCAAGCTAAAATTAAAAGTTTGTATATGCCAAAAGACATTTTAGCTGCGCGGATTGAATCGATTGATAGCCAAAATGCTGACCGTCACGAGGCAATCAAATCCTTACTTAAGTACGTGCATCAAATCGATGAGGGGCTACCCGAACGCGGGTTTTACTTCCATGGTCCTTTTGGTGTAGGTAAAACATATTTTTTAGGCGCTCTTGCGAATGAATTTGCTGATCGTGGGATTGAAACGATGTTAATTTATATGCCTGAGTTCGTCAGAGAGATAAAGTCATCGTTTAAAGACGATTCAACGTCTGAAAAAATCGAAACGTTTAAACAGGTGCCAGTACTAATGATTGATGATATTGGGGCAGAATCACTTTCTAGTTGGTTTAGAGATGAAGTGCTCGGCTCCATTCTTCAGTACCGGATGATGGAACGACTACCTGTTTTCTTTAGTTCAAACTATAATTTAACGCAATTGGAGTCACATTTAGCACAAACATCACGTGGTGACATTGAAGAGTTAAAAGCCGGTCGGATTATTGAACGAATTAAACAAGTGAGTACGCCTATTTTAATCCATGCGAATAATCGACGGGAAAGTTAAATGTTTTTCACCTCTTGATTTTTTTAATAGACAAGACTATAATACAAATCATAATTAAAAAGTAAAAGTTTTGATGAGGACAATATTTTTGGTCGCTGTGTAACTAGAGAGGAAAACCATGTGCTGAAAGTTTTCTATACACACCCACAAAATTACCACCTCTGAACTCCACTTCTGAACGAGTGACTTAATTAGGAAGCTGGCGGTACTCACCGTTACATGAGTTTGAATGAGCCAAACAGAGTTGTTTGGGAATGAGGGTGGAACCACGAGCATAACGCTTGTCCCTTTGCGGTAATCGCAAAGGGATAGGCGTTTTTATATTGGCCTTTGTGATTAACTGACTATTTTAAGGAGTGAAATATATGGCAGAACAAATCAAATTAATTTTTCCAGATGGAAACGAAAAACTTTTTGACCAAGGAACAACAGGTGAAGACGTTGCACAGTCCATTTCACCAGGCTTAAGAAAGCAAGCTGTCGCCATCAAGTTAGACGGTGACTTACTTGATTTACGTCGTCCATTGCCGCACGACGGTGAAATGGCGATTATCACGTCACGTGACGCTGAAGGGTTAGAAATCTTACGTCACTCAACAGCTCACCTTATGGCACAAGCAGTGAAACGCTTATTCGGCGATGAGGTTAAACTCGGTGTCGGACCAACGATTGAAGAAGGTTTTTACTATGATATCGATATGGCCCATCAATTAACTCCAGAAGACTTACCGAAAATTGAAAAAGAAATGCAACGCATTGTCGATGAAAATATTGAAATCCACCGCATTGAAGTGTCACGTCAAGAAGCGTATGATCGCTTTAAAGCGATTGGTGATGACTTAAAGCTTGAACTATTAGAAGCGATCCCGGCAGATGAGACAGTGACGATTTATGAACAAGGTGAATTCTTTGACCTTTGTCGCGGTGTCCACGTGCCACAAACAAGCAAATTAAAAGTCTTTAAATTATTAAGTATCTCAGGCGCTTACTGGCGTGGAGACAGCAACAATAAGATGCTCCAACGCATTTACGGGACAGCCTTCTTTAAGAAAGAAGACTTAAAGCATCATTTACATGTCCTTGAAGAGCGTAAAGAGCGTGACCACCGTAAACTTGGTAAAGAACTCGATCTCTTTACTGTGTCGCAAAAAGTGGGTCAAGGCCTGCCGCTATGGTTACCAAAAGGCGCAACCATTCGTCGTATGGTTGAACGTTATATTGTCGACTTAGAAGAACGTCTCGGTTATGATCACGTCTATACCCCTGTCTTAGGAAGTGTGGAGCTTTATAAAACAAGTGGTCACTGGGATCACTACAAAGATGATATGTTCCCGACACTTGAAATGGACAATGAAGATTTAGTCCTTCGTCCAATGAACTGTCCGCATCACATGATGGTATATAAAAACCAATTATACAGCTACCGTCACTTACCAGTACGTATCGCAGAACTTGGTATGATGCACCGTCATGAAATGTCTGGTGCCCTTGCAGGTCTGCAACGTGTGCGTGCGATGACACTGAATGATGCGCATATCTTTGCGTGTCCGGATCAATTGAAAGATGAATTTATTCGCGTGGTAGAACTGATCCAACACGTGTACCGTGACTTTGGCTTTGAAGATTATTCTTTCCGCCTATCTTATCGAGATAAAGATAACACAGAAAAATATGTGGATAACGATGAGATGTGGGAAAAAGCACAAGCGCTATTAAAAGAAACAATGGAAGATATGAACCTTGATTATGTTGAGGCTGAAGGTGAAGCGGCCTTCTACGGTCCTAAGCTTGATGTTCAAGTGAAAACGGCTTTAGGTAAAGAAGAGACGTTATCAACGGTGCAATTAGACTTCCACTTACCAGAACAATTCGATTTAACGTATGTTGGTGAAGACGGTAAAGATCACCGTCCTGTTGTTATTCACCGCGGAGTTGTCTCAACGATGGAACGCTTTGTGGCTTTCTTAATTGAGGAATATAAAGGTGCCTTCCCAACCTGGTTAGCACCTGTTCAAGCGCGCATTATTCCGGTATCAAATGATGTTCACCAGGATTATGTGAAAAAGTTAGAAGATCGTCTCAGATTAGAAGGTTTCCGCGTGGAACTCGATATGCGTGAAGAAAAACTTGGCTATAAAATTCGTGAGGCGCAAACAGAAAAGATTCCATTTGCGCTCGTTGTCGGTGATAAAGAAATGGAAGACAATGCGGTCAATGTCCGTCGTTACGGAGAACAAGATCAAGTGACTGTCTCGCAAGATGATTTTATTGCCTTAATGAAACAAGATATTGAGAAAAAATCACGTAAAGAATCATAATAACGTCTTTTAAATGACGTTCGTCTCTAACACTCTAACAAGTAGCGTTAACTTAAATCAAAGTTGACGCTACTTTTTTAATGCAGGAATCTTTAACCTGTGTGTCGAATTAAAAGAGTAAGGACAATTGAATAAACTACGGTTTGACATAAGGAGGACTATTTATGCAGTATCGCTATCTAGGTAAGAGTGGTTTACAAGTCAGTGAGTTGGCGCTCGGCAGCTGGTTGACGTATGGAAAAGCTGTCGGTAATGAAACGGCCGAGGCCTGTATTGACCGCGCCTATGAACACGGTATTAATTTTTTTGATACCGCCAACGCTTATGAACAAGGAGAGGCCGAACGGGTACTCGGAAAAGCGCTACAGAAGTACCAACGCTCTAGTTACGTCGTCGCAACGAAAGTATTTTTCCCAATGGGAGAAGGTGTTAATTACCGCGGGTTATCGCGTAAGCACATTATTGAACAGTGTGATCAAAGTTTGAAGCGTTTAGATCTTGACTATATTGATTTGTATCAATGTCACCGGCCAGACCCACATGTGCCCCTAGAGGAGACGATGATGGCCTTAGATGACTTAGTACGCGCAGGGAAAATACTCTATAAAGGAGTAAGTGAATTTTCGAGCATTGACTTAGAACGGGCGCAAACGATCAATCGGGATTACCGATTACATCCCCTCATTTCAAATCAACCGATTTATAACATGATTGAGCGCTATATCGAAGAAGATGTCATCGACACCTCTCATCGTAATGGCATCGGACAAATTGTCTTTTCACCACTTGCCCAAGGGGTACTAACGGGTAAATATAAACCGAACGAAGCACCACCAAAAGCTTCAAGAGCAGCCAATGATGAGACAAACTTTGTGATTAACAGTTATTTTGATGACCGTGTGTTACAAGCGGTGGAGTCACTTGGTAAAATTGCTGCGGCGAATGACTTTACGATGGCGCAGCTGGCGTTGCGCTGGATTCTTAGACAAGATAATGTTGCTTCAGCGATTATCGGTGCCAGCCGAACCGAACAAATTGATGAAAATGTCGAAGCGCTTCACAAACCGTTAACAGAGGATCTGCTTGTGGAAATTGATCGCATTCTAGAAACAATTAAAGATTTCCACCCGATGCGTTAGTAGGATAAATGCGTGTGTTTGCGACCTGTAACTGATAGGATGCTAATAAGTAGAGGGCAGTTTTAATACGACGCTTTCCATGACTGCCCCTTGTTGGCCCACATATTTAAATAAAAATACAGCGATTTTCGTTGACAAGGTAGTAAAGAGATGCTATGATAGGAAAAGTGAAATTGAATATGATCTTTAGACAAGTAGAGGCACCCGCTTCTCGCCTGATCGACACAATGATTGTAGTTGCCAGGTTATCACATTCTGAATTTTTGAAGATGACAGGATATGTGTGGGTGCTTACAAGTACCGACACTTTTTTTATTGTCTTTAATGGCTAAGTTTTTATACACTTGTCAATGACTATTGGAAGGTCAGGTTCTAACAAGAACCGGTCATAGTTCATGCCGCTTTTAAAAAATTTCGGAGGTGGATGATTATTAGCAAAGATATGAATGTCAATGAGAATATTCGCGCACGTGAAGTTCGTCTTATTGATTCTAATGGCGATCAACTAGGTGTTAAGTCTCGTAATGAGGCGCTTGATATTGCTGCAACACGTAATTTAGATTTAGTTCTTGTCGCACCAAATGCCAAGCCGCCAGTATGCCGTATCATGGATTACGGTAAATATCGTTTTGAGCAACAAAAGAAAGAGAAAGAAGCACGTAAGAAACAAAAAATCATTAACGTCAAAGAAATCCGTCTTAGCCCGGGTATTGAAGAACATGATTTTAACACAAAACTTCGTAATGCACGTAAGTTCTTGGAAAAGGGAGATAAAGTAAAAGTCTCGATCCGTTTCCGTGGCCGTGCGATTACACACAAAGACTTAGGTCGTAAAGTTCTTGAGCAAATGGCTGAAGAATGTAAAGATTTATCAACAGTTGAGCAAAAAGCTAAAATGGAAGGCCGTAGCATGTTCTTAATGCTTGCGCCAATCAATGAAAAATAAGCTTTAATTTATATGCTTTTAAGGAGGAACTACTCATGCCAAAAATGAAAACACATAAAGGCACTCAAAAACGTTTCAAAAGAACTGCTTCAGGAAAATTAAAGCGCGGAAGTGCATATATCAGTCACTTAGCTGCAAACAAATCAACGAAGCAAAAACGTAAGTTACGTAAAGGTGGCCTTGTGTCTGCAGGCGATCAAAAACGTATTGATCAAATGTTACCAAGATAACAAATTATTAGATTTCGGTAAGATATATAGGAGGGAATTATTATGGCACGTGTTAAAGGTGGAACAGTCACACGCAAGCGTCGTAAACGCATATTAAAATTAGCAAAAGGGTACTATGGTTCAAAACATGCCCTATTTAAAGTAGCAAAGCAACAAGTTTGGAAATCAGGTCAGTATGCATACCGTGACCGTAAGCAAAAGAAACGTGACTTCCGTAAATTATGGATTGCACGTATCAACGCTGCAGCACGTTTGAACGATCTTTCATACAGCCGTCTAATGCACGGTCTTAAATTAGCTGGTATCGAAGTTAACCGTAAAATGTTAGCAGAACTTGCTATTTCTGATGAAAAAGCTTTTGCACAGTTAACTGAGCAAGCTAAAGCAGCATTAAACAAATAATTAACACATGATCAAAGAGTTGTTTTCTTATATAGAAGACAGCTCTTTTCGTTATGCAACAAATGAATGCGGGGATAGTACAATGACACTATTTATCAGTTATCTTATATTAATTAATCTCATTGGCTTTGTTCAAATGGGAATAGATAAACGAAAAGCAATGAAAGATCAGTGGCGTCTACCAGAAAAACAATTGTGGCTTACTGCGATCCTTTTTGGTTCACCGGGTACTTATTTCGGGATGCAACTGTTCAGGCATAAAACAAAACATCGCTTATTCAAGTTTGGGTTACCAATTCTTTCGATGATTGAACTTCTCATCATTGTCTTTATATTTGCGTATTTCGATTGGACCTTTTAAAATGAATAAGACTACATATGAAGAAAGGACGTCAAAATGGAACTGACACAACTTTTTACACGTCAAAAAGAATTAGACGATTATATTGAACAAAAGCATGACTTAACGTCGCGTGATTTATTTGAAGAAAAGATTTTAGCATTATTTGTAGAAATTGGTGAATTAGCCAACGAAACGCGTTGCTTTAAATTTTGGAGTGTGAAAGAACCGAGTCCAAAACAAGTCATACTCGAAGAGTATGTTGATGGGATTCACTTTTTACTCTCACTCGGTTTAGTCAAAGGTTTAACACCTGAAAAAGCCGAACCGTTTGAACAAGAGACCACGACGACCGCACTCTTTAATCAAATGTACCGAGCGATTGATTACTTTAAAGATCAACAAGATGAAGAGACTTATTTGATTGTCTTTGAATTGTATTTAAAGTTAGCGCGTCAGCTTGGCTTTAGTGATGAGGACATCTTAACGGCTTATCATGAGAAAAATGATGTTAACTTTAAGCGTCAAGATAGTGATTATTAATCAGAATAAAAAAGAATGATGGATCTATCCATCAACTTTGGGAGGTCATGTAAATGGATGAAAAACTAATGATGTTGAAAGAACTAACAGAAGCAAAAGGGATTTCAGGTAATGAAAAAGAAGCGCGTGACGTTATGGACCGCTATATTCGTCCCTTTGCGACAGAAGTATCAACAGACCGCATCGGTAGCTTAATTGCGAAGAAAGTCGGGAAAGAAGGCGGACCGAAAGTGATGGTCGCCGGTCACTTAGATGAAATTGGCATGATGGTGACACGTATTGATGAAAAAGGTTTTGTCTACTTCCAAACGATTGGCGGTTGGTGGTCACAAGTGATGCTTGCTCAGCGTGTGACCATTATGACATCAAACGGGGATGTCACAGGCATTATTGGGTCAAAACCGCCGCATATTATGTCGGCTGATGCGCGGAAAAAACCGTATGATATTAAAGATATGTTTATTGATATCGGTGCGTCAAGTAAAGAAGAAGCTAAAGCGTTTGGGGTAAAGCCAGGTGACTCGGTCGTACCTTATTTTGAATTCCAACCGATGAAAAACAAAAAATTATTACTCGCTAAAGCATGGGATAACCGCGTCGGTTGTGCGATTGCGATTGAAGTATTAAAAGCATTAAAAGATACCGATCATCCAAATGTTGTTTACGGTGTTGGTACCGTTCAAGAAGAAGTTGGGTTGCGAGGCGCAAAGACAGCAGCCAATACGATTCAACCAGATATCGCCTTTGCGGTTGATACAGGTATCGCAGGAGATACACCAGGTATCTCAGCGAATGAAGCTGATAGTAAGATTGGTGAGGGTCCACAGATTATTATTTATGATGCCTCGATGATTTCACATAAAGGGGTGCGCGACTTAGTCGTTGAAACAGCAGATCAACACGACATTCCTTATCAATACGCCACGATTGCGATGGGCGGCACTGATAGTGGTTCGATTCATTTAACCGCTAACGGCGTACCAACGTTATCGATTGGTGTGGCGACGCGTTATATTCACTCACATGCGGCGATCATCCATCAAGATGATTTAGATAACGCGGTGAAATTAATTGTGGAAGTGATTAAACAATTAGATGAAGAGACAGTGAAGACAATCACGTTTGGTTAAAGAGTAAGACAACTAACATAGGCGTGTAAATGACGATCATCATATAAAAAGAAAAGGATGGCCAGCTGGCCATCCTTTTCTTTTTATATATATTTTTGTTGTTTATCATAAAGTATTTTAAAAGGGTAGCTACCCAAGTAAACGCGTCACTTTTTCGACATAACGGGTTGTTTCAGTAAATGGTGGCACACCGCCATATCGGTCAACATTACCTGGACCAGCATTGTAAGCGGCAAGGGCGAGGGTTTCATTGCCATCATATCGATGTAACATTTCTTTTAAATATTTTGTCCCACCCATCACGTTTTGATAAGGATCAAATCGGTCGGTCACCCCTAAACCTTCAGCCGTTTTCGGCATGAGTTGCATTAATCCAGCCGCCCCGGCATGACTCACAGCATCCGGATTAAAGTTTGATTCTGTTTGAATCACTGCCCGAATCAATTGTTCACTGACACCATATTTCGCACTGGCCTCACTAATAATGGTGTTCATGGACTCATCAGAGTAGTTAATCTTGATCGGTGATGGCATCATCCATTGTTCCATGGATGACTGATTTTCAACGAGATCACGGATGCGTGTATGATCAGACGTATCTATTTGACTGATGATACTAGAAAAGTCAAGAGTGGGTGGTTGAGTTGTGTCTGTTTGACTAAATTGACTGGTTGATTGTAATTTCATCATCGCTTGCATGAGTTGAATATCTATCTTGCTCACCCCTTAGGTGTATCTTAAATTGGACTGTTAATTTTTACATAGCTCATATACATTTTAGCGTGAGCGTGATAAAAAGTAAAGACTTTAACAAAGATAAAAGCCGGCCGTTTGGCCAGCTTATGCTTGAAGCGATGTTGAAAGTTCTTTGAGTAAAGCGTCCTTATGTTCTTGGGTTGACTGTTGCCAGTGAAGCTCGAATAAATATCCAAGGCCAGGTAAGAGTTGTTCCTCATTTGAGTTAATGGCGTCAGAAATGGTTTGTTCTAACTCTTGTGGGGTGACATTTTGTAATTTTTCTTTAAGTGCGACACGAATATTTAAGTTCATTATTGTACTCCTTTTTTGGTTGATAAATATAGTTTGACCAAAGTTAGCCAAGTTATGTATGATAGAGGAGATATTTTAAAATTGAACGAAGATAAAGGGTGACACGATGATTACATCAACAAAAAATGACACAATTAAACAATGGATGAAATTGCATAAGAAAAAATACCGCGAACAGACGGATCAATTTCTACTTGAAGGCGATCATCTCGTTGAAGAAGCACTCGGAAGTGACTGGGATATAGAACAATTGATTGTGCGTGAGGACAGACAATATGAGGCATGGATCGCAAATTATCCGAAAACAGTGGTCACAGATCAAGTCTTTAAAGCGCTCGCTGACACACCATCCCACAAGGTATTATAGCGGTGGTGAACATAAGAACTTATCAAACCGATCAATTTAAAAAAATACTCGTGTTAGATAACGTGCAAGACCCTGGAAATGTAGGGACGATGATTCGCACAGCTGACGCTTTTAATTATGACGGCGTTATATTAGGGAAAGGGACAGTTGATCTATTTAACGATAAAGTGATTAGAGCAACCCAAGGATCACTCTTTCATTTACCAGTAGTAAAGGCCGATTTACAAACGCTGCTTCCTGACTTACAAGCTCGTGGCGTTCGTCTCATCGCATCGACCTTAGAAGAAGCCGTGCCACTTGAGGAAGTGACAGTTCCGGACAGTTGTGCAGTGATTGTCGGTAATGAGGGCAGTGGAGTTGCATCAGACATACAAGAACTAAGCGATCTGAAGGTGAAAATTTCAATTAATGGTCGTGCTGAATCCTTAAATGTCGGCGTGGCCGCTGGAATTTTATTGTATTATTTTCAGTGATAATGTTAAATGCCCTCATGATTTCTAGTTATTTTTTAGAAAAGTGTTAAAGAAAGGCTGAATTTTCATTTCAACCATTGCAAGCCCACGGTTTTTTCACTATACTAAAGAGTATATGTATGAAAATTAATCATGACGATATAAAAAGCGAAGAACGAGCCAAGTAAGTTTTACACGGCTTCATGATGAGGGATGTTTTGTCTAGACTGGAAGCAAAACACGTGAAGCGTAGAACTGAATTCACTCGGGAGCTGTTCATGGGACCTTTTTAAGCGATTAAAAGTAAAATGATACCGGACAACACCGTTCGTTAACAAATAAAAGTGGGTAAAGTGTGAACTTTATCAACAAGGGTGGTACCGCGACTGATAGCCTCGTCCCTTTTTGGAGGGGCTTTTTATATTGTCAAAAAAGGAAACGATGAAAGGGAGGATATAAAGATGCAAGACAAATTACAAGCATTAAGAGAAGAAGCACTCACAAAAATTAATGAAGCAGACGATTTAAAAGCACTTGAAGCTGTGCGTGTTGGCTATTTAGGGAAAAAAGGGCCCATCACAGAAGTATTACGAGGCATGGGGAAACTTTCCGCTGAGGAGCGTCCTGTTGTTGGTGAATTGGCTAACACAGTGAGAGCCGCCATTACCGAAGCGCTCGAAGCAAAGAAACAGGTATTTGAAGAGGAAGCACTCAATGAACAATTAAAAGCAGAAGCGATTGATGTGACGTTACCAGGTCGTCCTGTTACGCTTGGTGGTCCACATTTATTGACATCGATTGTGACAGAGATTGAAGACTTATTTATCGGGATGGGCTTTGAAGTAAAAGAAGGGCCTGAAGTTGAAACAGATTATTATAACTTTGAGGCACTGAATTTACCAAAAGATCATCCCGCACGTGACATGCAAGATTCTTTTTACGTAACAGAAGAATTATTGATGCGCACGCACACGTCACCTGTACAAGCGCGAACAATGGGGGAATATAAAGGCAATAAACCCGTAAAAATGATTTGTCCTGGGAAAGTGTACCGTCGTGATACCGATGATGCCACACACTCCCACCAGTTCACGCAAGTCGAAGGCCTTTATGTCGATAAGAATGTGCGCATGAGTGATTTAAAAGGTGTCCTCAATCAATTTGCGAAACAATTCTTCGGAGAAGAACGTGAGATTCGTTTGCGTCCAAGTTTCTTCCCGTTCACTGAACCATCGGTTGAGATGGATATTTCATGTAAAGTCTGTCACGGAAAAGGTTGTTCTGTATGTAAACAGACAGGCTGGATTGAAATCTTAGGTGGAGGCATGGTTCACCCAGACGTGCTAAAGATGGCAGGTTATGACCCTGAGATTTATAGTGGCTTTGCGTTTGGTATGGGACCAGAGCGGATTGCGATGTTGAAGTATGGCGTTGATGATATTCGTCACTTCTACACAAACGATCAACGATTCTTAGCGCAATATCATCAAGCATAATGAACGAGGAGGAAAAGCTGTGTTAGTATCATTAAATTGGTTAAAACAATATGTCGATTTAGGTAGGGAAACACCTGAATCACTCGCAGATAAGATTACAAAAACAGGTATTGAGGTAGAAGGTATTGAATATGTTTCAGAACAATTAGACCATGTTGTTGTTGGTTATGTTGAATCATGTCAGAAGCATCCTGATGCGGATAAATTAAATGTCACGAAGGTTAATGTCGGTGATGAGGTTCTCCAAATCGTCTGTGGTGCCCCCAACGTAGCAGAGGGACAACATGTGGTTGTTGCTAAAGTTGGTGCCGTTCTTCCAGGTAACTTTAAAATTAAACAAGCAAAACTACGCGGGGTAGAGTCTAACGGTATGATTTGTTCCTTGCAAGAACTTGGCATCAAGGAACAATATGTGCCAAAAGACTTAGCGGACGGTATTTTTGTCTTTACCGAGTCAGTCCAAGTAGGACGTGACGTGACAGAGTACTTAAATTTGGATGATGCGATTTTAGAATTAGGTTTAACACCTAACCGCTCAGATGCCCTAAGTATGCTTGGGGTTGCTTATGAAGTGGCAGCGATTTTAAATGAAGAAGTGATCCTGCCAGATGAGACGTATACGACGACAGATGAACAAGCGACCGAACGCGTTTCAGTAAAAGTTGAAGCGACAGATGATAACCCTTACTACGGGGCCTTTGTCGCAAAAAATGTGACGATTAAATCAGCGCCACTATGGATGCGTAATTACTTGATGGCAGCAGGCATTCGTCCAATTAATAATGTTGTTGATATCACAAATTATGTGCTACTTGAATATGGTCAACCTTTACATGCATTTGACTTGGATAAATTCGGATCAGATCAGATTGTTGTGAGACGTGCAGCAGACAATAAAACATTTGTCACACTTGATGAAGAAACCCGTACGTTAAGTGATCAGCACTTAGTCATCACGAACGGACAAGCACCGCAGGCTCTTGCGGGTGTGATGGGTGGTTTTGAATCAGAGGTGAGTGCGACGACAACAACGGTCTTACTTGAAGCGGCTTACTTTGATGGTAAACGTGTACGTCAAGCAGTGAAAGATCACGGCTTACGTAGTGAGTCAAGTACCCGGTTCGAAAAAGGCGTGGATCCTAATCGTGTCAAGCGTGCCGGATATCGTGCGCTACATTTACTTGAAAAATATGCCGACGCCAAAATCTGCGTAGGGGTAAGTGAATATGATGCGCTTGATTACAGTGAAAAAGATGTGGTCATCACGACAGAACGTATCAATGACCGTCTAGGTACGACCATCACAGATCAAGACATTGCGATCATTTTAGATAAATTACAATTTACTTATGATCAAGATAAGTCAACCTTCACGGTCCACGTACCGACACGTCGTCAAGACATTACCATCTTTGAAGATATGTTAGAAGAAGTCGCAAGAATTTATGGGTATGATCATTTAGATTATACGTTACCAGAAGGTGGCCAATTTGCTGGTAAATTAACCGAACGTCAAGCCTTAAAACGCTTTATTAAACAGGTGATGGAAGGGGCTGGTCTGTCTGAAGCCATTACTTATTCACTAACGACAACAGAACGGGCCACCACCCTTGTTGCACCTGATATTAAAACGCAAGCTGTTAGCCCGGTACGCTTAGCGATGCCGATGAGTGAAGAACACTCGACATTACGTTTAAGCTTATTACCCGAACTATTAGCTGTCGCGAGTTATAACCAAGCACGTAAAGAAAAAGATCTTGCCCTTTATGAAGTCGGAACCGTATTTGTTTCTGATGAAAAAGAAATCACGAAACAACCAAAAGAATTAAACCGCTTAGCGGGTATTCTAAACGGTCAATGGCTGACACACCCATTCCAACAAGAACATAAAGCGGTTGATTTCTATGTAGCCAAAGGGATTGTAGAAACATTGGTTGATCGCTTAGGCCTTGACGTTACCTTCCGTCAAGCGGAGATTGATGGTATGCATCCAGGTCGAACGGCAGAAGTGTATCACAACGATCAATCGATTGGGTTTATCGGTCAAGTCCACCCAACGCTAGCCAAGTCATATGATTTAAAAGCAGTGTATGTCTTTGATTTAGATTTAGAGTATCTGTATGACCATGTGGACCTTGAACCGAACTTTAATCACATTCCACGTTTTCCGTCAATGTCACGTGACATTGCCTTAGTCATGGATGAGATGGTGCCAAGTGGTGATGTGTTAGCGACGATTAAACAAGCGGCTGGTGAACACCTTTACAGCTTACATGTGTTTGATGTGTATCAAGGTGAGCATTTACCAGTTGGTAAGAAGTCACTCGCGTTTAACTTACGCTACTTAGACCCGTCTCGTACATTAACGGATGACGAAGTAGAAGCAAGTTACGAAAAAGTATTAGCCGCAGTCAAATCAACACACGGTGCTGTTTTACGCGCGTAAAAATAAAAGTTATTAAGAAAAATAGCGGCTTATTTTCTTAAGTAAGCCGCTATTTTTTCTGTGTTTTTAAAGTGAGTTTTCGCAAAATGATTAAGGCTATCATAGCCTTGTTTTTTAACGAGATAACTGGCGGCTTGGTCAACCTTACTAGAAGCGCCTTTAGGTAACGTGAAGCCGGCTTTTTTACTTAGTTTATCCATCTCTTTCACAAAGCTGTAGCGTGCTAAAATCGACGCGCACGCCACACTGATCGCGTGGGATTCTGCTTTTGTGACAAAGTACGTACCGACAGGTAATGTTTTTCGTTCAGATTGTAAATGCTTGATGTAGACATTCGGTGTTGCAAATTGATCAATAATAATCCCGTCAGGTTTTATAGGCGTTATTTTTTTAAGCAATTTCGTGATGGCGGTATGATGCAACATCGTTTTCATCTTGCCTTGTGACCAGCCTTTTTTCTGCAGGCGATTATATTTTTCATTATGTAAAATCACAAGGGAATAGGGAATCTCTAATTGTAAAATCGTTTTGGCTAATGTCTGAATGGTCTCATCGTTCAAATTTTTAGAGTCTTTCACGCCGAGTTCTTTCAGCAAAGCAATCTGGTCTTTTGTAACATAACAACTACATACAGTCATCGGCCCGAAGTAATCACCTGTACCGGTCTCATCAGATCCAATCGTGTTTTGCCCATACAGTGACTCATCAGGCATGTAGTCGTGTTGATTGACTGTCTTTTTCGTTGAAGCTTGCGTCTTTGTTGACTGCCAGCGATCGGCTTCTAACTCAGGGTTCTGCCCTTGAAACATCACTTTTTTTGAGCGATAGGCGGTAATCGTGACACCGTTTTTCTTTGCTTGAAATACCGCATGCTGCGGTGTCTTCGTTTGATAAGGTTGATAGTCATTGGTCATGTCTTTTAGTGTATCATCAGATACGTGAAGGATAATATGTCCCATAAGCACTCCTCTTTCATTGGTATGGTGTCATTATATCAGAGAAAATAGGGATAGAATAGTTTCCTAAATCACACACTTCATGTTAAGATTAATATTAGGATTTTATTAAAGGGGGTATACAGGTGACCCAGGCGAAAAAAACACGTGCCAACGTCGATATATATGGTAAAAATTATACACTTGTCGGTGATGAAGACATTCATCATATGCGCATGGTCGCAAGTGTGGTTGATGATAAAATGCGTGAAATTTATCAAGCGAATAAAAGCTTAGATACAACACGGTTAGCTGTGTTAACAGCCGTGAATACAATGAATGATTACTTAAAGTTAAAAGAGGCTTATGATGCCCTTGAACAAAAATTGAATAAGAAAGAGGACTAAAACTAAAATGATGGATTTAATCTTAATGTTGTTACTGATTTTTGGTATTTTACGTGGAATGAAACGAGGTCTGATCGTCCAAGTCTTTCATTTCGTTAGCTTCTTTATAGCGTTTATCGTTGCTTCGCGTTTTTATAAATCGTTTGGGGACATGCTAGAGATGTATATTCCTTATCCGCCACTCGAAGGAGATACGTGGGCTTTCTTTGAAGCAACGTTTAACTTGGAGGCAGCTTATTACTATATGATTGCTTTTGTTGTCTTGTTTTTTGTGACGAAAATTATTTTATCAATTATCACGGCGATGCTTGACTTCGTTGCGGAACTCCCACTACTTAATATCGTGAATAAAGGACTTGGGGCCGTATTTGGCTTTTTCGAACAGTACTTAGTGTTGTTTATTATTGTTTTTGTTTTATCGTTGTTACCAGTAGAACAAATACAAGCCATCATTGCCGAATCAAATGTTGCTCGGTTTATGATTGAACAGACACCGATCTTTTCAAACCAGATCATGGATTTATGGTTTTAATGGATGAACATGACAGACCCTTGTATTTTGTGCAAGGGTCTTTCCTTACGAATAGGAGGAGATTGTGATGAAGAATACAGATGCGATTAATAAAAAAGATATTATTCATTTACTTGAGGAGATTGCGATTTACTTAGAGTTAAAGGGAGAAAATCCATTTAAGATTTCTGCTTATCGCAAAGCAGCCCAAGCACTTGAAACGGATACTCGAGCCCTAAGTGAGATTGATGACTGGTCATCGATTAAAGGGATTGGTAAAGGTACGCAAGGCGTGATCACGGAATACTTAACTAATGGTGAATCAGAAACACTTACCCTTTTAAAACAAGAAGTCCCAGAAGGTTTAATTCCGTTACTCGATATTCAAGGTCTTGGTGGTAAAAAGCTTGCCAAATTGTATCAAGAGCTTAAGATTGAGAATATAGCTGATTTACAGGCAGCATGTGAAACCCACAAGGTCGCTGACTTAAAAGGCTTTGGTAAAAAATCAGAAGAAAAAATCTTAGCGGGTTTGTTGAACTTAAACGCCCAACCAGAACGCTTACCCTTTGATGCGGTACGCGGGGTACGTCAAAACATTGAAACAGCCCTTGGGTCAATGGACGGTGTCAAACGGTTTAGTATCGCTGGCAGTATGCGCCGGATGCGTGAGACAGTGAAAGACTTAGATTTTATTATCGCAACGGAACAACCAGAGGTTGTTAAAGAACAGTTGCTAGAGTTAGCGGGTGTGAAAGAAGTGATCGCAAGTGGTGACACGAAGGTGTCCGTTGTGATTGAAGACAAATATGATGTGAGTGTTGATTTTCGTATGGTTGAGAATAAAGCTTTTGCGACGACATTGCATCACTTCACGGGTTCAAAGGATCATAACGTCATGATGCGTCAACTCGCCAAAGCGCGCGGGGAAAAAATCAGTGAATACGGTGTGGAAAATGTTGAAACAGGTGAGGTTGTAACCTTTGATTCAGAAAAAGCTTTCTTCCAACATTTCGACTTACATGAGATTCCGCCTGAGGTTCGAGAAGCGAAAGGCGAGATTGAGACTTATAAAAAAACTCATCCGTTAGTCACACTTGAAGATATAAAAGGCGACTTACACATGCACACGACTTGGAGTGATGGGGCCCAGTCGATTGAAGAAATGGCTAGATTTGCGAGTGACAAAGGTTACGAGTATATAGCGATCACTGATCACTCAAAATTCTTACGGGTAGCGAACGGTTTAAATGAAATCCGGTTAAGAGAGCAACGCGAAGAGATTGAACGCTTGAGAAAACGCTTTCCAGAACTCACGATTTTAGCCGGTGTTGAGATGGATATTTTACCGGACGGCACGCTTGACTTTGATGATGATTTTTTACAAGAACTTGATTATGTGATTGGGGCGATTCACTCATCATTTAGCCAAACAGAAGCAGAGATCATGACGCGTCTGTTTAACGCCATGGAGAATCCTTACGTAAAACATATTGCTCACCCAACGGGACGCCTGATCGGTAAGCGAGACGGGTATAAAGTAAATATGGAACAACTGATTCAAAAAGCGAAAGAGACACATACCATCTTAGAGCTCAATGCTAATCCAAAACGATTTGATTTAAATAGTGAATGGATTAACGTGTGTCAAGAACAAGGTGTGAAGATCACGATCAATACGGATGCTCATAGTAAAGAGACGCTTGAGTTTATGAAAGAAGGCGTCGGTGTCGCTAGAGTGGCTGGTTAACAAAAGAATCGATCGTCAATACGTGGTCATTAGAAGAACTACAAGCATACTGGAAGAAAAAACAAGAATAAGGTGATTCGATGAATGAAAGAATATATCGTGTATTAGAGTTTAATAAAATTATTGATCGATTAATAGACAAAGCAGATACATCACTTGGTAAAACACTTGCCAAGCAAACGAAGCCAAAGACAGACCTGGAGACGGTTTTAAACTTACAAGCAGAAACCGATCAAGCTGTCCAAGTATTGCGGCTGAATCAAACGCTACCCTTTGGCGGGATTAGTGATATTCGTCCGAGTGTAAAGCGGGCAGAAATCGGCGGGATTTTGAGTGCCGCTGAGTGTCTACAAGTGCAGAGTACTTTATATGGAACGAAAAATATTAAACGCTTCATGGATCAGATGGAAGAACCTGAGGCGCCGCTTATTCGTGCGTTAACGGAAGAACTTGAGCCGTTATCTCCGCTTGAGCGAGAAATTAAGTCATGTATTGATGAACATGGTCATGTGATGGATGCGGCATCAGATGCCTTACGTCAGATTCGTTCAAAAATTAGAACGAGTGAATCACGTATCAGAGAACGTTTAGAGGCGTTGACCCGAACAAAGTCGAATATGCTATCTGATGCGATTGTGACGATTCGTAATGACCGTTATGTGCTTCCTGTCAAGCAAGAATATCGTCAAGCCATCGGTGGGATTGTCCATGACCAATCAGCCTCAGGCCAAACATTATTTATGGAGCCACAAGCCGTGGTTGATGTGAATAATCAATTGTCAGAAGCAAAAGCAAAAGAACAAATCGAAATTGAGAAAATCTTAAAAGAATTGTCACTGAAAATCGCAGAAGAACACGTCGCTTTAAGACATAATATTGACGTGTTAAGTGCTTTAGATCTTATCTTTGCGCGTGGTAAATTATCACAAGCAATGCATGCGGCGATGCCAAAAATGAATGATCGTGGCTTTATCGAGATGAAACAAGCCCGTCATCCACTCTTAACGGATGAAGAAGTGGTCGCCAATGATATCACCTTAGGTGAAGATTATCATGCGATTGTCATTACCGGGCCGAACACCGGTGGTAAGACGGTCACATTAAAACTTGTCGGTTTACTCACCTTAATGGCCCAATCAGGCTTGCAAGTACCAGCCCAAGATGGCTGTGAACTCGCGGTGTTTGAAGACGTCTTTGCTGATATTGGTGATGAGCAGTCCATTGAACAAAGTTTAAGTACGTTTTCATCACACATGACGAATATCGTTGATATTCTCGCGCATATTAACGACAAGACGTTAGTGTTATTTGATGAGTTAGGGGCAGGCACAGACCCACAAGAAGGGGCAGCGCTAGCGATGGCGATTTTAGATGAAGTCGTAAAAAAACAAGCACGCGTCATTGCGACAACGCACTACCCTGAATTAAAGGCGTATGGGTATAACCGTGACGGCGTCATTAACGCCTCGGTGGAATTTAACGTTGAAACATTACGACCAACCTACCGGTTATTGATTGGTGTACCAGGTCGTAGTAATGCGTTTGATATTTCTCGTCGTCTTGGACTGGATGAGTCACTTATACTCGCAGCAAAAGAGTTGATTGGCACAGATACGAAGAGTGTGGATCACATGATTGCTTCACTTGATACCGCAAGACGTCAAGCAGAAGATGATTACTTAAAGGCAGAAGCTTATGTCGAGGAAGCGGCTGAGCTAAAACGTGACTTAGAACGCAAGTGGCAGGAATTTGAACAAGAACGTGACCGGTTACTTGAAAAAGCAGAACAAAAAGCAGAAAAGGCGGTTGAAAAAGCACGCGCGGAAGCGGAAGCGGTTGTTCAAACGATCCGTGAGATGAAATCCCAGCACGAATTAAAGGAACACGAATGGATTGAAGCACGTAAATTATTTGATGAAGCTAAACCATCATTAACGAAGAAGCAACAAAAACAAGTGGACAAGAAAGTGAAAGATGAAACGTTAGAAGTTGGGGATGATGTTCACTTAGTCACGCTCAATCAAAACGGGACGATTGTTGAAAAGATTTCGAATAAAGAATTTCAAGTACAAGTCGGTATGATGAAAATGAAAGTAAAGAAAAATCAGCTTGAAAAATTACAACCGAAAAAAGAAACGGTCACGCGTCCGGTCGCAACTGTTAAAAATAAAGGCTCTGATACAAAGCCAGAGCTAGACTTACGCGGAGAGCGTTATGAAGATGCACTGCAACAACTAGAAAAATATATTGATGATGCCTTACTTCAAGGTTATCCACGGGTGACGATTATTCATGGTAAAGGCACCGGTGCTTTAAGAAAAGGTGTGCAAGAATTTGCCAAACGTCATCGTCATATTAAATCAGCGACCGCTGGAAGTGCGCAAGAAGGCGGTAGTGGCGTCACGATTTTTGAGTTCAAGTAAGTGTGAGCAGAACGCTAGCCAAAAAAAAACCCCTGGGTGGTATACTTGGCATTGTAGATATCATTGAGAACATTTTTTTAGGAGGAATTATATAATGGCAACTGTAAAAGTAACAGATCAATCGTTTAAAGAACAAACATCTAAAGGTTTAGTATTAGTAGACTTCTGGGCACCATGGTGTGGGCCTTGTAAAATGATCGGACCTGTTTTAGAAGAACTGTCTGATGACATGTCAGATAAAGTAACGATCGCAAAATTAAACGTTGATGAAAATCAACAAACCGCAGGTCAATACGGCGTTATGAGTATCCCAACATTGCTATTCTTTAAAGACGGCGAAGTTGTTGATCAAGTTGTTGGTTTCCAACCAAAAGAAGCATTAGAAGCACGTATCAACCACCACGCATAAGATGAAAAAAGGAGCCGAGCGGCTCCTTTTTTTTTTACGGTTATTTTTGTTTTTAATTCGCGCGTGTGCTATGCTAAATAAGTAACATTTTACATATCATGTTCAAAAAAGGAGTCTCACATTTATGAAAAAATCACGTGCTAAAATAATGCTGTATGCCTTGTTTTTACTTGGTATCGGGATCAGTTATTATCTTGTCCTTCCGCCACTCAATATCCAGTCGCCAGGTTTTAGAAGTTACCTGGCTGTGATAGTCTTAGTTGCTATGTTTATTGAAATTTTAGTTGATTCAGTTTTTTCTCCACAAGCCCTTAGAAAGTTAAGTAAAAAATATTATGCCTTTGGTTTTGTGCTGATTTTTATTGGGATTAGTTTTATATTACAATTATTTAATGGACCAGTCTTTCGTGCGAAAGACTATGCTGCTTTAATTGAAGTAGAGGAAAAAGATTTTGAAACAGAGTTTCCAACATTATCGACGGATCAAATTCCGATGCTTGACCGTGATACAGCTAAACGTTTAGGAGACCGTCGAATTGGCTCTTTAACAGTGCTTGTCTCCCAATTTGTACCCGCAGAAACGTATACGCAAATCAATATTGCGAATGAACCGTACCGGGTAACCCCACTGGAATATGCCGGCTTTATGCAGTGGCTAAACAACCGTGAAGAAGGCTTGCCGAATTACTTAACGGTTGATATGGTTTCAGGTGAAGTCACAGTTGAAGATGTAGAAGATGGCATTAAATATTCCGATGCTGAGTTATTTAATCGTAATGTGAAGCGGTACTTACGCTTTAACTATCCAACCAAGATGTTTCAAACCCCATCATTTGAAGTAGACGATGAGGGACACCCACACTATATTGCAACAACATATGAAAATAAGTTTCTCTTTACCCAACAAGAGCCGAACGGTGTCATTGTGCTTGATGCGGTCACAGGTGAGACGGCTGCCTATTCATTACAAGACATGCCGGATTGGGTGGATCGGATTTATGCCGCCGAGCTTATTATTCAACAACTGAATTACCGAGGGTTGTATGTTAATGGTTTTTGGAACAGTGTCTTTCAAAAACAAGGGGTGACACAAACCACCAACGGCTATAACTACATTCCGATGCAAGACGATGTTTATTTATATACCGGCGTGACGAGTGTCAATCGTGACGCATCAAATATTGGTTTTTACTTGGTTAATTTACGCACGAAAGAAGCATCATATTATCCCGTTACATCGGCAGATGAATTCTCTGCGATGGAATCAGCTGAAGGTAGCTTGCAACAAATGCGCTTTACCTCAACCTTCCCGCTGCTCATTAGTCTTGAAAATAAACCTTATTATATTTCATCTTTAAAAGACGATTCAGGCCTTGTCCGTTCATATGCCTTAGTGGATGCGGTTGATTACCAAAAAGTTAAAACCGCCGAAACTGTGGATGGTTTAATTAGACAAGTGACAGGTGATACTGATACAGACAGTATTGTAGAAGATATTGAAACAGACGAGGAATTAACTGAATTAACGGGACGCGTTGAAGAGATTGCCCAAGTGGTTGTCGAAGGCAATACCGTGTATTACTTTATGATTGATGGTGCGATTTATAAAGCAGATATCTCACTTAGTGATCTGTTACCATTTGTCGGTGTAGGTTCAGAAATCCAAGGGGCCGTCAATGAAGAGTTAGAATTTCGTGTCTTTGAACTCTTGGAACAACCAGCAGCAGAAGAGGAATCGACTGGCTCAGAACCAGATGGAACGAAAGCATCAGACGATACCGAAACGAATGAATCATCATCTGATGAGAATGCAGAAGAATAATACATGATCAAGATTCATCGATAAAAGAGGCACGCTCACAATCGTGGGTGTGCTTCTTGGTTTTTAAAAGAGAACACACGTGCTATAATAAAAGCACTGTAAAAGAGGTGAGATAATGAGTCAGATTGAAGAAAAGTTGAAAGTGTTACCGGCTGAGCCTGGTTGTTATTTGATGAAAGATAAGCATGGCACCGTGATTTATGTCGGTAAATCAAAAATGTTAAAAAATCGTGTTCGGAGCTATTTCACCGGCGCCAATGATCAAAAAACGCAGCGTCTCGTTCAAGAGATTGTTGATTTTGAATATATCGTGACATCGTCAGAAATTGAAGCATTAATTTTAGAGATGAATTTAATAAAGAAATATGATCCGAAATACAATATTTTATTAAAAGATGATAAATCCTATCCGTATTTAAAAATTACGAATGAACGCCATCCTAGGCTCATTATCACAAGAAAAGTATTAAAGGATAAGGCCCGTTACTTTGGCCCTATCCCAACGTATTAGCCGCAAGAGAAACGAAAAAATTATTAGACCGATTGTACCCTCTTAGAAAGTGCAACAATCCACCAGGAAAGTATTGTTTGTATTATCATTTAGGTCAATGTCTCGCTTGTAGCGACACCCCACCTAGTCGTGACTTTTATAAAGACATTACTCAAGAAATTTCTCGGTTCTTAAAAGGTGGTCATCAAAAAATCAAACAAACCATCCAAGAAAAAATGTATCAAGCGAGCGAAGATTTAAACTTTGAGCGCGCGAAAGAATTGCGTGATCAGCTTACCCACATCGATTCGGTGATGGAACAACAAAAAATGACGTTAGAAGATCGAACAGACCGTGATATTTTTAACTTTAGCTATGACAAAGGCTGGATGTGTGTCCAAGTCTTCTTTATACGTCAAGGGAAACTCATCGAACGGGACGTCTCTATTTTCCCGTTCTTTGATGAACCGACAGATGTCTTCACGACCTTTGTTGGGCGGTTCTACTTACATCAAAATCACTTAAAGCCGAAACAAATTCTTGTGCCGGCACCGATTGAGTATGAGATGTTAAAAGAATTACTAAAGATTGATGTGACGATTCCATATCGCGGGAGAAAGAAAGAATTGATTGATTTGGCAGGTAAAAATGCTGAAATTGCGCTATCAGAAAAATTCCAACTGATTGAACGTAATGAAGAACGGACAATCAAAGCGGTAGAAACGTTAGGGGACATTCTTCAAATTGACACGCCACACCGGATTGAAGCCTTCGATAATTCGAATATCCAAGGGACCGATCCCGTTAGTGCGATGGTCGTTTTATCGACGGTAAACCGGATAAAAAAGAGTATCGAAAATATAAGATTCGTGACGTTAAAGGACCAGATGACTATGATACAATGCGTGAAGTCATTCGTCGTCGTTATACAAGAGTGCTAAAAGATGGTTTACCACTTCCAGATCTGATCCTTGTTGACGGGAGTAAAGGGCAAATGACGGCGGCACGTGATGTGCTTGAGAATGAACTTGGGTTAGATATACCTCTTGCGGGACTGGCGAAGGATGATAAACATAAAACGAGTGAGTTGTTGTATGGAAGTCCACCGACGGTGGTTAATCTAGGACGCAAATCGCAAAGTTTTTATTTGATTCAACGTATTCAAGATGAAGTTCACCGATTTGCGATTACGTTTCACCGCAGTTTACGCGGAAAAAATGCCATTCGTTCAGAACTCGATCAAATACCTGGTGTCGGGGAAAAACGCCGCCGCTTACTGTTGTCTCACTTCAAGTCTATCACGGAAATAAAACAAGCGGATCTTGATACGATGACCCGGCTTGGGATTCCAAAACCAACAGCTGAGACGATTCTCCATCATTTGAATCAAGAAAAAGATGAGACACATGACGCAGATGACTCGGATGTTATAGATAAAATAGAAAGTATGGAGGAAACAAGTGAATAAGGTTACCTAAAAATATAAAAAACCGATAGATGAACAAGCTACTTGTTCAACCATCGGTTTTTTAATTCATTTTTCTAACGATAATGTTTGACTGTAAATTCCACGAGTGCTTTCTTAGCTTTAACTGTTTCTTCGGCTTCACATTGGAACCCGTGAACCGTTTCCATCGCACCGCTAATGAGACCTGATTCAAAATGATAGGTCTGATTGATCGCGGCTTTTTTACGCGCTTGAATAAGTGGGGAGGTTAAAGTAAACAAATCTTCACTTCGCTTTTCTTTTACATGGACTAAGTCGCCTAAACCAATGAGCTTAAAAGCATCAATAAGATCTTTAATTGCGGTAATCTCAAGTGCCCGACTCATGTTTTTCCCTAAAATATAAAGGACCGTGTCTTGGTCTTTTCCAAGCAAGTCAGGTAACGCCATGTAGCGTAATAGGTCATAGCCTGGATGAAGTCCGGTCGTTTCATACATCGTTTGTAACTGCTCTATTTTTTTCATCGAACGTGCCCCTTAGTAGCTATTATCATGTTTTTTTAATTGTTCTGCAATCATTTTCTTTTATTTTTTATAAAAGTAAAAGATAAGTTCTGGACTAATGACTGCCGTCAGTAGAGCACCATTATGACGTTTCGACATATCTTATAACTAAGGTGAAGCGTTATAGCCGAAGTGAAGAGAGGAGCTTTATCATGACAGACCAATATAAACGGGTTTTAACTAAGCGAGAGCGCGATGTGTTTCAATTATTATCAGAAGGCTATGCGACCGCTGATATTGCCCAGAGTTTGACGATAACGGAAAAGACGGTAAGAAATCATATTTCGAATGTGATGTTAAAGATTGGGGCGAAAGACCGGACACAAGCCCTCGTTTATCTGGTGAAAACAAACGAATTAACGATCAATTAACAACAAAAGTGACACCACTCGGTGCCACTTTTGTTTTAAAGAGCGTTATGGCAACATGTTGCCTGCTTTTTGGTAGAGGTGATACCATTCTTCTCGTGTGAGCTCAATCTCACTTGCGGCTGTGATTTGTTTTAATCGATCGGTATTCATTGTCCCAACAATCGGTTGGATATTAGCCGGGTGACGCAAAATCCAGGCTGTTGCGAGGGTGGTGTTAGAGATACCTTTTGCTTTGGCCATGTCATCCAACGCTTGATTAATCTCAGGAAAATCAGGATTATTTAAGAAGGTGCCTTTAATAAGGCCATATTGGAATGGTGACCATGCCTGAAGGGTCATATTATTTAAGCGACTATACTCAATGATTGCTTGGTCTCTGTTTTGACCATTATCATTCGCCATATTAACGTTCAGTCCAAAATCAATCATTGGCGTATGCATAAGAGAAAATTGCACTTGGTTAACAATGAGATCCTCTTGTAAATACTTTTTCAATAACTCGATTTGCATAGGGTGATGGTTACTAACACCGAAATATTTAACTTTACCTTGTTGTTTTAACTGAGTAAAGGCTTCCGCCACTTCTTCAGGTTCAACCAACGCATCTGGACGGTGTAAGAGTAAAATATCTAAATAATCCGTATCAAGTCGTTTTAAAATCCCTTCTGTTGACGTTAAGATATGCTCTTTAGAAAAATCAAAGAATCCTTTTCTAATTCCGCATTTTGATTGTAATAAAATATCTTCCCGATTAGCTGAGACGTGTTTAAAGGCCTCTCTAAAGACTTCTTCAGACTTACCACCACCATAAATATCAGCATGGTCAAAGAAGTTCACACCTAAATCTAGCGCATTTTGAATAATCGCTTCTGCTTCTTCTGGTGATTTTTCACTTAAGCGCATCAGACCTAAGCCGATTTCTTTTGCGTGTAAGTCGCTTGTTCCAAATTGTAATGTTTTCATATGTATTCCTCCTAGATTTCAATATTTCTGTTAGGGCTTACATACTCTATCTTAACAGGTTTACTTATAAAACGATAATTTTATAACTTTTAAAGCTTCAAACCGTGCTGTGTCTCTATATATTAAAATTTGATGATAACTTAACCGTGAATCGTTAAAAAATGTTATGATGGAGTTTAGGATTATTTGAATCTTTTTTAGAAAGAAGGGATCAATCGGTGGAGGCGGAATCAATGGATGCGATTGTGCGAATTGAAAAAAATATGCGCTACATTAACGGGATCATCAAGTATAAAGGTCGTGAAATTTTAAAAAACTATTGTATTACTACCCCGCAGTTTATTGCCTTGCAGTGGCTGTTAGAAGATGGCGATTTAACGATTGGTGAGCTATCAAATAAAATAAATTTGGCTTTTAGTACGACAACAGATTTAGTTGATCGGATGGAAAAGAATACGTTAGTTGAACGTAAGCGTGATACAAAGGACCGTCGTGTCGTGAGAATCCACCTCTTAGATAAAGGAAAAGAAATTATTCAAGAAGTGATTGAAAAGCGTCAACAATATTTAGCAGAAGTCTTACATGATATGTCGACGACAGATGTGAGTGAACTCGATAAAACGATGCGTGTACTCCTTGAAAAAATGGAGTGGCAAAAAAGAACAAAACAACTGATGGAAAATGAGGGATGTAGAAGTGAATCGACCAATCGGCGTGATTGATTCGGGTGTTGGTGGTTTAACTGTGGCTCGAGAATTAATGCGTCAATTACCAAAAGAACAATTGATCTATTTAGGCGATACGGTCCGTTGTCCATACGGCCCACGACCGAAAGAAGAAGTCATCACCTTTACCAAACAGATGGTGAACTTTCTATTAAAAAAAGATATCAAACTCTTAGTTATTGCCTGTAATACGGCGACGGCTTTTACATTAGATTTATTAAAAGAAACATTGTCTATTCCCGTCCTTGGTGTTATTCAACCAGGAGCGAGAGCAGCCATTAAGGTGACAGAAACAAAAGACATCGGTGTCATTGGCACCGTTGGGACGATAGAGTCAGATGCTTATCCGGATGCACTTTATAGCATTTCAGAGGATTTAACGGTTCACGGTCTCAGTTGTCCGCAATTTGTCCCGCTTGTTGAGAGTGGGCGTTTTTCTGTGGAGGCGAGTGAGGATATTGTCAGACACGCCCTTGAACCACTGAAGGCTTATGAACAACTAGATACACTCATTTTAGGCTGTACGCATTACCCGATCTTACACGATCCGATTCAAAAAGTGATGGGAGATAAGGTGAATATTATTTCTTCCGGTGAAGAAACAGCGCGTGAGGTGAGTGCGATTTTAAGTTATCAAGGGTTGCATAATGAATCACATGAACCGTTGACGCATGAATTTTATACAACGGGTTCGGAGGAAATCTTTAAGCAGATTGCGAACCGATGGATGGACCAACCAATTGAGCACATTGAACAAGTGGTCATTGATGATAGAACGGAATAACAAGGAATAAAGCTACTCACTCAGGTGAGTAGTTTTTTGTGTTTTAAATGAAGTCTCCGGTCTAAAATAGACTATCCCTCTCATATAGTAGCTATAAAGAGTATGAGACGGGAGGAGATATAGTGATGAAACGATGTATAATTATGTTGATGATGGTAAGCCTAGTGATGTTATCGGGATGTGATAAAGAAGACGAAACGGTGAGCTTACCAGAAGATAGTTATGAGGTAAATGTCGAAGAACAACCGACGGAAAATCGCGCCCTTTATTTTTTATCGAACGATGGGTATGTGGTACCAAAACACATGTTATTGCCCATGCAAGAAGACCGTGCCGTCTTAAAACAAGCCATTGAATACTTAGTGACAAATGGTCCAGTTGAGCCATTTTTACCAACCGGCTTAACAGCGGTTTTACCAGAAAATACAAGGGTAAGAGGGATTAATATTACCGATGATGAAACAGCGATCATCGATTTATCAGCGGAATTTTTAAATTATGATGGTGAGAAGGAAACCGATATGTTAGAAGCGCTGACCTATACAGCGACAAGTTTTAATAATATTGACCGGATTAAGTTATGGGTCGAAGGAGAACCACTTGATGTGTTACCAAAACAACAGACCGTCATCGCAGATGGCTACAGTAGAGGAGATGGTATTAATGTGTTAAAGACTGAAGGGGTTGATTACCTCACAACCACACCTGTGACCCTCTACTATCCATATTATATTGATAACACCTGTTATTTTATCCCAACAACAAACTATCTACCAAACACAACGAATTTGAAAGAACAGGTCGTTGAGTCTTTGTTGGACGGACCTGGTGTGTATGAGAATGTGTCACATGTCGTGAGTAAAAAAGTGGAAGTGGAAAGTGTGACACAAACAGATGACTTAGTCTCTATTATACTCTCTCAAGACGTGCTAACATCTGAAGGCGCGCTTACAAAAAATGTTATAGAAACCATGGTATTAACATTGACAGAGTTTGTTGATATTAATCAAGTTGAATTAAAAGTTGAAGGTGTAGAGCAACTGACGGTTGATCAATCGATGGACGTATTAGATGTGATGTCAAGAGAAGATGTGTTAGCTGTATCTGGTTTTTGATTGTGTCTTGAGTTGTCAATACAATGAAACAGGATTGATGAGAGAGAAGACAGACAAATCAAATCTAAAAGATAACGGAATAAAACGCGCGCTTTAAGTCCAAAATGTGTTACGATAAGGAAGATAATTAAAGGGGGAACTAATTTTGAGACCAAATAACCGATTAAACAACGAACTACGACATATTATGATTGAAACAGACTTTGTTAAACACCCAGAGGGATCTGTCCTTATCACAGTGGGAGATACAAAAGTCATTTGTAATGCGTCGATTGAAGAGCGCGTTCCGCCATTTATGCGTAATCAAGGGAAGGGTTGGATTACGGCAGAATATCAAATGTTGCCACGCGCAACCCAACAAAGAAACATACGTGAGGCTGCTAAAGGGAAATTAAGTGGCCGTACGATGGAAATCCAGCGCTTGATTGGTCGTGCCCTTAGAGCTGTTGTCGACTTAGATAAATTAGGTGAACGCACGATTTGGATCGATTGTGATGTGATTCAAGCAGACGGTGGGACGCGTACAGCATCGATTACGGGTGCATTTGTCGCCATGGTCCTAGCTTTAGGTAAACTTGTTGACAACAACGTCCTTGAAACCATTCCACTAACCGATTATTTAGCGGCGATTTCTGTTGGCGTCATGCCGGACGGTGAAAGTATTTTAGACCTTGAATATGTGGAAGACGCTGAAGCGGCTGTTGATATGAATATTGTCATGACAGGTAAAGGTGAGTTTGTGGAAGTGCAAGGTACTGGAGAAGAATCTACTTTCACTCATCAACAATTACTTGATATGTTAGCTCTAGCAGAAAAGGGAATCAACGATCTGTTTGAGTATCAAAAAGAAGCGATTGGCGATTATGCGCAATTGATTAACAAGGAAGTATAGGAAGACAACACAAATTAAAAACACCGTTAATTCAACTTGATTGTTGATTTAGCGGTGTTTTTAATTGCTTGATTACGTATTTTGGTAAGGGTACGTCAACTATAAATCTTCGGTCGTATATTCTGAATATCCCTCATAATAATAACTGACATCAATGCCTTTCAAGTAAAGCTCTCGGTCATCTACTTTATCTGTCAAAGCATCCAACAGTAAGTATCTAATCTCTAAGTCATTAACAGGACTGCGTTCCATAGCTGATAAATATTTTTCTTTATCCACCAAATTCCAATTGATCACTTTATTTAATTCCTTTTTCAAAATTAAATCTAACCAGATTCTCGTGCTTCTGCCATTTCCTTCTCGAAACGGATGAGCAATGTTCATTTCGACGTATTTTTTGATAATGTCTTCATAAGTGTTTTGTGGCATGCCGTCTATATGGTTAATAGATGCCTCGAGATACATTACTGGCGCAAATCTAAAGTTGCCTTTTGCGATATTCACGTGCCGAATTTTTCCGGCAAAATCATAAATCTCTGAAAATAAATATGTATGAATATCTGATAGACCTTTAAAGGTACCAATCTCCATCTCGTTGATTTTCCCTGTATCATATAAATCTTTTGCTTTTTGTTTACTTATTTTTTCCTCAGCTTTCGCGAGCGCTACTTGATTTGATAGCCCTAATTTATTATCTAATACCATGATTATCCACCTCTATTTAATTTGAATATATATCATGTCAATATAATTATTTTACTGGAGTCTACCTCTGGCGTCAAAAAACAGATGAATATTTCAATCCACGCACCCATATAGGGTGCGACAGCGAATTATGCAACAAAATTTTATGTTTTGTTGCATAAAACGCAAAAATGATTAAGTTTATTCATAAATTTTGATCATACTACTACTTAAATATCAAGTGCAAACACAAAATATAATTGAAAGTGGTGCGAATCATCTGAGTTTTTTATGTGAGCATATCGATCGCACTTAGTCATTAATTAGTATTTAAATATATTTTACCATATTAATTGTATTAAATCTCAAGTTTGACACTTAATTTAAATAAAATCTCTCTAACCCCTGTAAAATGTCCTTGACAATGAGTCTATTCTACTAAAGAGCTTTTTTAAAGAATTGGAGTGTCAACTCCCAGGTGTGCGGATTTAGATCAAGCTAGCATTATTAAACTAGAAATATGATAGAAGTATTTTAACTCCCTTGTAATTGCTATAAGCTTTTCATCATTGATATCGACAAATAAAAAATGGTATGATATGCGTAAGAAATGTATATAGCTAAATTTAAACCTGTTATTTGAGGAGCTAAACAATGGATAAAATTTTAATTGCGACAAAAAACCAAGGAAAAGTGGATGACTTTAAGGTATTATTTGAACCTAAAGGCATAAAAGTCATCTCGCTGTTAGACTTAGACTCGATTGAGGATGTTGAAGAAACAGGCACGACATTTAGTGAAAACGCCACATTGAAATCAGAAGCGATTGCCACACTATTAAATATGCCGGTGATTAGCGATGACTCAGGTCTTGAAGTTGATGCTTTAAACAAGGAGCCGGGTGTGTATTCTGCGCGGTATGCGGGACTTGAAAAAGATGATGAGAAAAATATCGATAAAGTGCTTGAAAATTTAAAAGGTGTAGAAGAAAAAGACCGTACCGCTCGGTTTGTTTGTGCGATTGCGGTAAGTGAGCCAGGGAAAGAGACAATCGTCAAGCATGGATATTGTGAGGGTAAGATTTTGTATGAGAGACGTGGGGAAAACGGTTTTGGATATGATCCGATTTTTAAACCGGAAGGTGAAACAAAATCCATGGCAGAGCTAACCCCTAAAGAAAAAGCAGCCATCAGTCACCGAGGAAATGCATTAAAAAAACTTGCTGATTGGTTAGAACAGCAGTAACAAGGAGATGATCAAATGCCTACAGTATTAATCACAAGTGATAGTCACGGATTTAAAGATGAAGTTCAACAATTAAAAGATCAATATAAACACAAAGTCGATGCGATGATTCACTGTGGCGACTCAGAACTTGATTATGCTCATCCAGCTATGGTTGATTTTTTAAAGGTAACGGGTAACTGTGATTATGATCCTGAGTACCCTGAGGATTTAACTGTGGAGATTAAAGGGACACGTTTTTTTGTGGCGCACGGTCACCATCATAATGTGAAAATGACACTTGACGCAATCACCTATCAAGCATCAGAACAACAAGCGACGATTGTTTGTCATGGTCACTCGCATTTAGCACATGCGACAAAGGTGGGGGATCAAATCGTCATCAATCCAGGAAGTATTCGTCTCCCGCGCGGGAGACAAGAAGAAACGTATGCGATTTTGTCTTGGGATGATCACACGTATAAGATTAATTTTTATCAATTAAACGGCAAAGAAGTAAAAAATCTAGCGGCCCAATATACTTTATAATGACAAGGGCTAACGTGCCCTTTGTCATAAAATATGAGCTTAAAAGTAATCTTTATCATTTTTTTACCTCGGTTATTTAAATGGTACTTTCAAGTTAAAATACAAAAATCCCAAAAAGATATTGACATTATCCCTCAAAAAAACTATAATATATTTTGTCTGTTAGAGAAATAATTGACATTAATTAATCCACGCGGGTGTAGTTTAGTGGTAAAACCTCAGCCTTCCAAGCTGATGATGAGGTTCGATTCCCTTCACCCGCTCCAGTATGTCCCAGTAGCTCAGCTGGATAGAGCAACGGCCTTCTAAGCCGTGGGTCGGGAGTTCGAATCTCTCCTGGGATGCTAACGAAAGCCTTACAGCCTCAACGGTTGTGAGGTTTTTTTATTTTTATTGAGAAGGGGTTAAATTCGTATTAGGGACCAACGGGGGACCATTTTTAAGCTTTCTTGAATAAATCGTTAAAATGATTAGCGGCACTTTTTTCAGCATCTTGCAATACGTGCCCGTAAATATCCATTGTCGTGCCTATTTTAGAGTGTCCTAAACGCTCTTGAATGATTTTGGCATGAACGCCCTTATCAATCAATAAAGTAGCTGATGTGTGTCTTAAATCGTGAAATCGTATTGTTTTAAGTTTAGACGCCTTGTATTTTTGGCTGTTCGTAAATCTTATCCACCACTGACTAATCGAATCAGGCCTCATAGGTTTACCAAATTCATTGGAAAATAAAAAGAGATGATCTGGCCACTCCCAAAGATTTTGCATTTCCATCTGTTGTTCTAATTTGGTTGCGCGTAATTTTTTCAGGGCCTTCATTAGATCGTCCGGAATGGATATTTTTCTTGTACGTTCTGTTTTAGTAGATTTTAATTGCAATCCGATTGATGCGTTGTTAACGAGAGATTGCTCTATTAGTATAACGTTATTTTTAAAATCTAAATGTTTGCCTTCTAATGCAGCTATTTCACCTTGGCGAGCACCCGAAACAGCAGCTAATTGCACAATTAATTGCCATATTAAATTTTCATCCTTGAGCAAGTTAAATAATTTCTTCGATTCTTCTACACTAAATACTTCTGACTTCTTATGTTTTACGGTAGGCATCTTTACTTTTTCACAAGGATTACTATCGATTAACTCCCATTCTTCAGCAACTTTAAATAAAGCGTTTATAGCCTTGTAGATGTTCTTTAAACTGCTTGATGATAAATTACCTTGCTTGCCATCTAAACGCTTCCCATTCTTCTTTAAATCGTCAAAAAAGTGTACCATGTGAATTGTCTTGATATCTTTTATCCTTGCTTCGCCATAATCAGGCAACAATCGATTAGTAATAATCTTTTTAGTATCGTGTAGCGTTCTAGCACCGTAGTGGTCGCTCGCATACTTTTCTAACCATTGATTATAAAATCCCTCGACAGTCATCTTAGACTCATCAATTAGCTGATTAGATAATACTTCTGCTTCAAACAATACTAATTGCTTTCTTGCTTCCGTGTCATTCTTAGCTGAAACGGTTCTCTTCTTGCGCTTTCTTTTTTTGCCTACATAGCCGAGTTCTACAGTAAGCTTGTACTTTCCTTTACTGATTTTTTCGTAACTAGGCATGTTATTCCTCCTTCTTTTACGAACGTTTGTTCGTTTATCGGTTAAAAATTTTTATATTCAAACCACTCGAAAACTCCTAGCGGTTCAAAACAGATGGTATATTGATGGTGCTTTGCAAATAACCCATGCTTCTCAATCAACCTATCAATAGCCTCTTCAAGAAAATCCTCGGTTATAGATAAATATTCCGCAAGTTCAAATTTGTTATGTATCAAATTTTTATGGGCCTGCACAATTTTATCTAGTGTTACGATATTTTCATATCCCCATGATCTTGCTCGCCTTTCTTGTCTTCTGTTATTAAGTTTTGTTTGATCAATGATGTTGCCTGTTGTTGTGTAATGGTGCCCTAATTCCTCTGCCAAAATAGAGTGCTTTTCAATACTGGATTTACTTTTATCCAACAGAACTACATCATCATAATATAAGCCAGATAATCCTCTAGGCATGTTGGATACTTCTCGAATAGTAACATGAGGGTGTTTACCCAATAATGCTTCATACGTCATCAGAACACCTCACTTACGCTTTGATTTAATAAACTCGATATATTCTTTAATATCTGCTATTTCTTCTTCAGTTAGATCGTCATCCATGTGAGCGGCGATAGTATTAGGTTCGTCTAGGTGCTTGTTGTCTGTGCGACCAAGTAAATAGTCAGTAGATACGTTAAAGTAATCTGCTATTGCTTGAATTTTATCCAAACTAGGAGAAATTCTCTTCCATTGATAAATGGTATTTTTAGGAATACTTAATTCTTCCTCTAACCTAGCAACCGATATCCCTCTAGACTTACATAATTTTTTTACACGATCAAGTGTACTCATATCAACGTTTCCTTTCGTCCTTACTACCAAACTAAAATATATTTTAGTTAAACTGTTGACAACTAATAAATATTTTAGTAAAGTGTAAGTAAGCTAATTGGTTAGCGAATAAAGGTGAATTTAATAGAACCTAACAACATGCATATAAACGCTGGGGAGCTAATTAACTGCATTGAATCAGGCTTTTGAAAGTCTTATTTCGCTATGTCTATATACTAATATATATATTAGTATAAGTCAATAATATTCGCTAATTAATTAGCTAATTATAGAAGTGAAAGGAGGGGGGGGATAAAATGAATGATCAATTAGAGAAAGAAATAGTTAATTTTTTAATCGAAAAGATCAGGGAGAATCAAGTATCGCAAAAAGAACTTGATGAAACGATTGAGTTAATAAAAAAACTTTACTACACTGATGCAATTATTAAATAAAAACCCGCCAAAAGGCGGGGGAGTTATCCTGTATGACAAGCATTACAACAGTAGTAACAGCCATCAAATTCTTTTGAAGGATTGTCAGCTTTAGCTTTTATCATTGCTTGTTTACAATCACTAACTAACCCAATGTACTTTCGATTAGCTGTATTTGGTAAGTAAGAACAATTCTCGCTATGGACTTCATGCTTACCATTTCTATCAACATTGATATTGAAATAATAGTAATCAGACATATTTCCACCTCCTTATACAGTATTTAACAATATTTTAACACAATGTATTGAGTTGTAAAAGGGGAGTATATGAATGTTAAGGATTAAAGAACTACTGGAAGAACAAAATTTATCAATCTATCAATTATCTAAACTGACAGGTCTTTATGATTCTACGCTAAATAATATCGTTAATAATAGTGAAGCGAATCCGACCTTTAAGAAGCTCTGCAAAATCGCGGATGCGTTAGAAGTATCTCTAGATGATTTAAGAAAGGAGTGAAGAACCAATGTCAGAAGATTTAAGTATTCGAGTACGCAACGAGTTATATAAGAGAAAGATGAACCATGCTGAATTAGCAAAATTACTAGGTATTTCCGGACCATACTTATCAGATATTTTGAACGGTAAGCGTACTGGTCCTAAAGCTCAAGAACATGTGAAGCATATTCGTAAAATACTAAAAATATAGAAGGGAGCTAGCTGTATGAAAAGGGCAGATATAAACGGTTTAATTCAGTATTTAGAAGAAACAGGCTGTCCATTATCCAAATCATTCATTTATAGGTTGGTAAAAGAAGAAAAGATTCCTCATGTTCGCGTTGGGTCGAAAATCATTTTTGATATAGACAGAATCGAAAGATGGTTAGAAGGCACAGCTTAATTACTAAAAGGAGCTGGTAACTATGAATCGTTATCAAGATTTAATTGACAGAGCAGATCATTACGAAGTTGGTCATCTAATTATTGACGGATCAAGCACACTTAAATTACAACGTAAAACAGATAACGTCATTGTAGATATTCCACGTGATTATACCATTGAAGTTTTTAACTGTAATAAATTCGAGAAACCCAGTTATGAAACACTTCTGACAGAGAAAGACGATATCGGTTGGCCAGCTTATGCAGGACTATACACAAAAATAAAACGTAAAGGGAGTAATGAGCATGCGTGAAGAGGATAAAAAGAACTTAGAAGCGTTACAAGAGCGCTTTACTGAGATTAAAGCTTGTCAAAATAGAAAGATTAGAGGAGATAGGCTGGATGGATTGTTAACTGATATGGAATCGGCATTTGATATTCCAAGACGTGGTCATTTGCGTATCGAGGCATTTAAGATTGCGTTCCCCGATATTTGGTCACTATATAAAACTATTACAAATGAGCGTTGGACTTAGAAGGAGGGGGAAATAAATGATTAAAATTAAGCATGTTATGGCTGACGGAACGGTAAGGGATAGCATTGATGGTTATGTGGTACCTCTAAACGATAGAACAAAACGAGCTTATGAATTATTAGCTAGAAAGGCGGAACAAAATGTGCATAGAAAAACATTTTCTAAAGTCAGATCATAATGAACTAAGTGAGTTAATTGCTGCGGTCCATGGCAACTCACTACAAGCAATAAATTTAGCAATGGAAGGTAAAAACAACGACGCGCGTTTGTGTGGTTTAAAGATTACTCACTATCTAAAAGAAATACAAAAATTGAACCAAAAGAAAATTAACACTGACCAAATGAAACGACTATTAAGACAAATTAACGGCCATGAGATTACTGATCAAATGCTTCAAAACCGTAAGGATTGGTTTTAATTATGAAGGGAGGTGAAGACGCATTAATTTTCTGTAGAAATGAATAAGACTCGCGCTACCAACACGAGTCTCAAAACAAATTCACACACTTAGTATATCACAAAATGGAAGGGGATTATTTAGAAATGGATATTAACGTTCAAACACATTTAAAGCAATCCGAAATTAATGGTTTATATCAAGAAATAGAAGATTTAAAAACACAGCGTGCTCGATTGAAAGAGACTATCGATACGAAGACCGAAAAGATTATCAAACATATCTTAAAACATGGCAATGTCATTGCTTATAAAGAGAATGTTTCATATATCCTTACCGTTAAGTTAGCTAGAACTACAAAATTTGATAAATCAGCACTATCTAATGATTTGAATGTTCCGCAAAAAGAACTTGATCTTGTCGGTGTGGCTGAATTAGTCGAAGGAAATAGAATCACGTCGCAAAAGTTAAGTGGTTACTATTATGAGGATCAAGCACAGAAACTTAATGCTAGAAAGGCCAAGAAGTCAGATATCGAATTAATCTTTGGTGGTCGTTCGTAATGGCACAAGGTCCAGAGAAACGAATTGAGAATCAGATCAAGCGCTACTTAGATAGTATTGGTGCCTGGCATATAAAAACGCATGGATCCATGTTTTCTAAAGCGGGAACACCGGACATTATTGCATGTGTAAAAGGTAAGTTTATAGCGATTGAAGTAAAACGTCCTGAAGGCGGAAAAATAAGTGAATTGCAAAAGTATCATATTAATGCAATTAGTGAGGCAGGTGGATTAGCTTTTGTTAGTAGATCCCTTGAAGAGACGAAGCGCTATTTTGAAACAAACAATCTTATATGACTACCAGAAAGAATTACTTAACAACATAGATAAAGATTACATCATTGCGGCTGACACAGGTACAGGGAAAACGATCATGGCCATCTATCACTATCTGAGACATACAAAAGGTGAACCATTACTTATTGTAGCCCCTCCACAAAAAATTAAAGAGGGTGGTTGGGATCGCGATATGGCTCTCGTGTCCCAAAAGCATGGCATAGAAGTCAACTATGATTTGTTGTCTTATGGGGTGTTGGCTAAACGTTGGAAAGAATACAAAGGTTACTTTGTTGTATTTGACGAGTGTCATTATATTAAAATGTCGACTTCGCAACGCGGAAAAGCGGGTAAGTTTTTGGCTTTGAACAGTACGCATTTTCTTTTATTGTCAGCTACACCTGCGAGTAATGGTTGGGGAGATACAATCAACTACTTCATCATGTTCGGCTATGAAAAGAATAAAACGCAATTTGAAAAAGAATACGCAATAAAAGAGCCTTTATATCGAGCTGGTAAACCTGTCATGTACGGTGGAAGGCAGATGGAAAGAGTAATTGGTTGGAATAAAGAAAAAGAATTAAAAAAACGATTTGAGTCATTTTCTATCAAACTATCAAAAGATGAAGCGTTAGATTTACCACCGTTAATTTTTGAAGATGTGCAATTCAAGAGTAGCGCAGCGTATAAAAAACTAAAAAAAGATCGCGTGCTTGAGATTAATGGTGAATTAGAAGCGTTTGATACGTTACCCAAATTACAACATGGTTTAAGGTTCCACGCCAATCAATCGGACAAGCTGAAGTATGCTGAAATGTTGGCAGAAGGAACAAGCGAAAACATTATCTTCTTCTACTATTACCAGGAAGAAAAAGAACAACTTAAAAAGATAATGAAAAAATTGAAGAAAACTATTTTCGAAGTGAGTGGTCAAACTACTAATCTACCAAAAAAGGATACCTGGAACGCATTAAATAACAGCGTAACGCTTGTACAATATATGGCTGGTAGCGCAGGGATAGAACTTCAATATGCTAATTTGGTTGTTTTCTATACACCAACGTACAGCTATCAAGACTATGAACAAGCGCTTGGTCGAGCTTACCGGAATGGCCAAGAAAAAAAGGTGACGGTGTATCGCTACATCACAAAAGGAACGATAGAAAAAGACATCTATGATCGACTCAAGCAAAAGAAAGACTTCACGGAAGATTTGTTCAGGAAGGAGTTTGGTGTATGAGTATCACAACACAAGCAGGACCAAACGTAACAGAAAACCGACATAAATATATCGGTGGTTCAGACGTGTCTACAATTCTAGGACTAAACAAATTCAAGTCAATGTACGAACTGGCTCTTGAAAAAACAGGGATAGTTAAGTCTGAATTTAAAGGCAATGAGTATACCGAATACGGAAATATCATGGAGCCACAGATACGCGAATATGTGAACCTCGTGCATGGAACTGAATTTAAAGAAGATACCCGCATTCAAGGCGATTTACGAAGCAATACAGATGGTTATGACTCAAATGAACAATTGATACTTGAGATAAAAACACACGGTAAGACACCCACAATTGAAGCTTACAAAGCACAAATGCAATTGTACATGTACCAATTTAATTGTAATGAAGGTTGGTTGGCGCTTTACGAAAGGCCAAAAGATTTTGATGCTGAATTTGATAGTGAAAGATTAAAAATCAAACAGGTGCCGCGCGATAATGATTTTATCAAAGACATGTTAACTGCAATCAAAGAGTTTTGGGAAGGGTGCGAATATCTAAAGTCACATCCTGGTGCAAGTGAACATGATTTTTATAACAGAACAGTAAAAGGAGATGAAGGCATGAATGAATTGCAAGTGAAAACAATACAATTCGAACCGGCGAAAGTTGAGTTCAACTATAAAGAGCTAGAAGCAGCACTTGAAGAAAACCTAAAACGATATGAGGGTTTAACATTCACTGAAGATGATGCTGCAGAATGCAAGAAAACAATTACTGAGCTTCGTAAAGGGAAAAAGGCCGTTGATCAATACCGGTTAAAAACGAAGAAACAGTTAACAGCTCCTGTGACAGCATTTGAAAAGCAGTGCAAAGAACTAAACAAAAAATTTGATGAAGTGATCAATCCTTTAGTTGAACAGCATGACGTATTTGAGAACAATCGAAAAGAAGAGAAACGGAAAGACATACAAGAAATTATTGACCGTTTTGTAGATGCCGGTCTAGATAAAAAAATCGCTGATGAATTAATCATTGAGGATACTTATCTTGCTAAAAGTAAAAGTTTGAAATCTGTGGAAGAAGAATTAAAAACTGTTGCCGATCACTTAGTGATGAAGCGTGAAAAAGAAGAAGCGGACAAAGATGTTATTGAGAGCACTGTAGAGATTGCAAATAATCGTTATGGTGTGAATTTAACAAGCGCGGCTTATATACACTTACTTGATCACAAGGATGTAAAAGAAATCAAAACACAAATTCTTGATGATGCTCAGGATGAAATTCAAAAGCAGATTGATAAAGAGAAAGAAGAAAAACGTATTGAAGCATTAAAAGCAGAGAAGCAAAAAGAAACGGAAATACTTGTCGAAGAAGCGGACGAAGACGAACCAACATACTTTGAGTTATACGAAGTCATTGGTACTGAGTCGCAACTGGATGCTTTGGAAGAGTTCATGAGAAATGAAAATATTGAATTTAAAGTCAAGGAGGCAAATTAATTATGGGTCTACTACCAGAAAATAAAAAGAAAGTATCGAAAGAAACGCCACGTAACTTTGTCATTTTTGGTGAAACGATGAATGGTAAAACATATTTTTCCGAAGAGTTTCCGAATCCGCTGAATCTTAACACAGACGGCAACGCAGAAATGATTGAAACACCCTCGATCAATATTAGTCACCAAAGAAACAGTAAAGGTGATATTACCAAAAGTGCTAGTGATTTAATTTCAGATATCATTGATGAGCTCCAAGGAACCAAACACACTTTTGAAACGATTGTTATCGATACAATTGATGACATCATCACACTTTTCGAACAAGAAATAACTGAAGAACACAATGTGAAATCGGTTGGAGATATCGGTTGGGGTAAAGGCCATAGCATGATTGAGATGATGGTCCGTGTGTTCATTATGCGACTGAAAGAATTAAGCATGAAAAAGAAAGTTAACATCATCTACATTTCTCGAAGTATCACTATCGAAGAGAATGATGTATCGAGACAGGTACCAAGTTTAAAAATGAAGTGGATGAACATTGTCAATGGTAATTCAGATTACACTATCCTTTGCCGTAAGGTCGGAAAAAACTATATTCGAAAGGTAGAAAGCAAGCGTAAAAATTATACTCGCGATAAAGTTGATGATGAAACCATTCGTAGTTTATTAGATACCGTGATTGGTGCTTATGACAAGAGCAAGAAGACATCTGTTAAAGATGCAAAAGCGATTGTTGAACAACAAGAAAAGCAACAAGAAGCCGAGCAAAAAGTTAAACAAAGAGAACGTGAACAGGCTGAACAAGTAGAGAAAGATGAAAAGAGCGATGAACCTAATAATGATGAAAAAAGAGCAGCCAAAAAAAGATACACCAAAGCGTAGACCACCAAGACCCGTGACTAAGTAAATTGAATAACAATATAAACTATAACTAAAAATTTTAACTAAAAACTTTAACTAAAAAGGAGAAATAAATGATGAACTTAAAAGATATGGCGGCAGAGATTTTAGAACAAGGTTTTGATCCAAAGAAAGATGCAGTAGGTGGCGATTTCGAAAATCTACCCGATGGTTTATATGATGCCATTCTTATTGATGTGAAGTGGCAAGGTCCAAACGACAACGGTACGGAATGGTTGTCTCACGAATTTGAAATTTTAAATGAAGGTTATGAGAATAGAAAGTACTTTGGTAATATCTTTTTCTCAAACGAGAAAATGATGCAACTTAATTTAAAACGAGCGATGAAAACAGCGACTGTTTTAGACGTTGATCTAAGCATTGAAGATTTCGAAGATGAAGAAGTACTTGTTGAAACGTTAAAGTCCGGTGTAGGTAATCAGTGCATGATCGAATTAAAAACAAACAAAAAAGGTACTTTTCAAAATTGGGAAGCATTGCAAGAAGCACCATTTTAGGGTGATGACACATGTTTACCTTTTATAATTTTAAAGTGTTTAAACATGATTGGTTAGTTGTTTTTATAGATGATGAAGGGACTGTAACTAAAATACACAATGACAGGGATGCGTTAACGCATTTCCTGTCCAGTGTAAGTTACTTAGTTGGTTACAACAATTACTACTATGATGATAAGATCGTGGCTTCTGTTTTACGTGATATAGATCCATATGAAACCTCTCAAAAAATCATCAGTGGTAAAAAGTTTAATCTATCATTACAAAACCCTATTACGTTAGATGTTATGCAAGAGTTAAAAAGCCTCTCTTTAAAAGAAGCACAGGCCAATTTAGGTTTAGGCATAGTTGAAACACCAGTTGATTCTTCAATTAACCGACCTCTAACGCAAAAGGAAATCGAACTAACAATTAGTTATTGTCAAAACGATGTACTTATAACAAAGCAACTATTTGAAGAACGTGAACACTACTTTTCAGCTAAATTCCAGATTGTAAAAGAATTTAATCTGCCGGCTGCATCTGTTAGAAAAACACAGGCGAATCTAGCAGCTGAAGTATTAAAAGCTAAGCCCAAAAGTGACGAGAAACGTTTAAATATTATTTATGATGATGAGCGTATCAGCAAGTGGGAATTACCAGTCAATGTTGTTCAGTTTTATGAAGATATTGAAGCTTACTACAATAAAGGTGTGGCGTATGAAGCGCTAGAAAAAGAAAGTCTTACTTATAAACTCGCAGGGTTAGATCATACGTATGGTTTTGGTGGTCTGCATGCTGCAAAAGAAAAATATGTAGGTGAAGGGCTTTATATGCAAATTGATATATCAGGCTACTACGCGTCTCTTATTATCAACAACAATTTATTA